>JAEULC010000313.1 GCA_016792605.1 Rhodospirillales bacterium | reverse complement strand
ACCAGGTCGTTGTTGTCGTGCTTGATCGCGATGTAGCCGCTCTCGCCGCCGCCCGGCTTCACCCAGTCGCGCTCGGTGATCGCGCCGATCGGCGAGGCGCTGGGGATCGAGATCGCGGTGTTGTCCTGCTGCGATGCGTAGACGCGGTAGGGAAACCGGTCGTCGGTGATGACGTGGTAGAGCTGCGCCGTCGGCTGGTTGTAGATCGACGACCAGGACTGGCCGCCGTTGAACGACACGCAGGCGCCGCCGTCATTGCCCTCGATCATGCGCCGCGGGTCCTTGGGGTCGATCCACAGCGCATGGTCGTCGCCATGCGGCGTCGGCACCTGCAGGAAGGTCCGCCCGCCGTCGATCGACTTCCACAGGCGGTAGTCCTGCACGTAGACCGTATCGGGATCGACCGGGTCCGGCGTCACATGCATGTAGTACCAGGGCCGCGTGCGCAGGCCTGAGAACTCCGAGGCGCGCTCCCAGGTCCGGCCGCCGTCGTCCGAGCGGAACATCGCGCCGTCCTCGGCCTCGACCAGCGCGTAGACGCGGCCATAGCCGCAGCCGCCCACGGGCTCGGGCGACACGGCGACGCCGACCTTGCCGAGCAGACCCTTGGGTAGGCCGGTCGAGCGGGTGATGTCGGTCCAGGTGTCGCCGCCGTCCGTCGACTTCCACAGGCCGCACTCCTCGCCGCCGCTGATCAGCGCGTGCGGATAGCGCTGTGCCTGCCAGGCGACGGCGTAGAGGATGTTGGGGTTTACCGGGTCGATCGCCACGTCGTGCGAGCCGGTGCGGTCGCTGAAGAACAGGATGTGCTGCCAGGTCTTGCCGCCGTCCTTCGAGCGGAAGACGCCGCGCTGCTTGTTGCGGCCCCAGGCATGGCCGAGGGCGGCGACGTAGACCAGGTTGGGGTCGGTCGGATGCACCACGACCTTGCCGATATGGCGCGTGTCCTCGAGCCCCAGATGCGTCCAGGTCTTGCCGCTGTCGATCGACTTGTAGACGCCGTCGCCGTGCGACACATCGTTGCGGATGCAGGCCTCGCCGGTGCCGACATAGATGACGTTGGCGGCCGAGGGCGCCACCGCCATGGCGCCGACCGCCGCGGTGTTGAACTGGCCATCGGTCATGCACAGCCAGGTCTGGCCCGCGTCGGTCGTCTTCCACACGCCGCCGGCGCAGGCGCCCATGTAGAAGGTCGCGGCCTCGGCCGGGCAGCCGGCCACGGCCACCACGCGCCCGCCGCGATGCGGCCCGATGCAGCGCCAGTCGAGCGACGACAGCAGGCTTGTCTGAATGGCTCCGATCGCGCTTGCCACGATGGTTCCTCCTCCGGGAATGACTTGTTGAATCGGCCGGCGCGGCCAGGATCAGCCGCGGTAGCGGCGCTGCACCAGCAGGTTGGCGATGGTCGTCAGGATCAAGGTCGCCGCCATCAGGATGAACGAGACCGAGGCGCCGAACGGCCAGTTGCTCTTGCCGGCGAACTGTACATAGACCAGCGGCGACATCATGACGAACTGCGGTCCGCCCAGGAGCACCGGCGTGGCATAGGCGTTCATCGTCAGGATGAAGCAGAAGATCGCACCCGCCGCGATGCCCGGCAGGGCCAGCGGCCACAAGACACGCCGCGCCATGGTCAGGGGATTGGCGCCCAGGCTGTAGGCGGCCTCCTCGACCGAACGATTGATGCCCTCGATCACGCTCTGCATGGTCAGCACCACGTAGGGCATGTTGACGGCCAGGATGCCGACGATCACCGCGAACTCGGTGAACATGAAGCGGATCGGCTCGTCGATGATGCCGATCCATTGCAGCGAGACGTTGAGGAAACCCTTGTTGCCGAACAGCGTCATCCAGCCCGCGGCGCGCACCGCGTTGCCGACGAACAGCGGCAGGACGACCAGCATGATCAGCAGGTTCTTGTACTTGCTTTCCGTGCGCGCCAGCTTGTAGGCGAGCGGAAAGGCCAAGAGCAAGCAGATGATCGTCACGATCACCGCCACGCGCAGCGTGCGATAGAACGCCGCCGTGTAGTACGGGTCGGTGAAGAACAGGATGTAGTTCTGCAGCGTGAACGCCTCGACCATGAACTTGCCGGGGACAAAGGAGTTCAGGCTGTAGCGAAACAGGATCAGAACGGGAATGAGCAGGCCGATGGCGACGAAGATCGTCGCCGGCCCGATCAGCAGGGACGCCGTGGACCGCCGCCCGCCGCGCGTTTCCCGCGCGGCGAGCGAGCCCAGGCTTTCGGTGGCGACAGACACCTACAAGCGCTCCAGAGAGTGGACCTTAGGCCTTGAACTCCTTGTCCCAGAAGTCCTTCAGCTCGGCGCTCTTCTTCGCCAGGAAGTCCAGGTCCGGGTTCACCAGCAGCTTTTCTTCCGCCGGAGTGAAGCCGATGCGCTTCAGGAGATCCGGCGCCACCTTGGCGGTGGTCGTCGTCGGCATGTAGCCCATGTCGACGGCGAAGGCTTCCTGCGCCCGCGGGTCGAGCTGGTGCTGCAGGTAGGCGTAGCTGCCTTCCTTGTTCGGGGCGTTCTTCGGAATGACGAAGCCCGACACGTAGGTGATGATGCCTTCCTTCGGCGCAACGGTCTCGATCTTGATGTCGGCGTTCTGCCACTGGACGGCGCGCGCCTTCCACATGATACAGAGCCCGACCTCCTCGGTCTTCAGCGCGGCAGCCAGCGCCTCGTTGGTCGGATAGATCCGCGGCTTCAGCTTCTTCAGCTCCAGCAGCATCTTCTTCGCCTTCTCGAAGTCGCCGGTCTTGCCGCCGCCGACCAGCGCCGCCGCCATCGTCGTGTAGTTGTGCTGGATGTCGACGATGCCGACCTTGCCCTGGTTCTTCGGGTCCCACAGGTCGGCGATGCCGGTCGGCGCCGACGGCATCATCTTCGGATTGTAGAGAACGACCTTGCCGCTATAGATGTGCGGCGAGAAATACGGGAACTCCGCCATGCTGAACAGCGGCAGGATGTTCTTCGAGTTCGAGAACTTCGACTGGTCGAGCTTCTCCAGCAGCCCCGCCTCGATCAGGTCGGGAATGTCGGTCGACGCCAGGGCCTGGATGTCGGACGATCCCTTCGGCAGGCGCGCCTCGGCCATCACCTTCGCCTTGCGCTGCGCGCTGCCGGCGTCGTCGTTGATGACTTCCCAGCCCGCGGGCGTCATCAGGCTGGTGATGTTCTTCGCCAGCAGCTTGGAATAGTCGCCGCCCCACGTCGCAACGACGATCTTCTTGTTGGCCTGCGCCCACGCCGGCGTCACCGCGCCAAGCGCGCTCGCGCCGGCGATGGCGGCAGCACCCTTCAGCGCGCCGCGGCGGCTGATGTTCAAACGATCCTTCATTGCTCGCTCTCCTCTGTTATGGCCTGGCATTCTTGAGTCGGTCGAACCTGCCCGGTCAGGCTTACGTCCGGGCGGCCCCTTCGGTAAACAGCACGCCGGCTTCCGCAGGCCAGCCGACGTCGATCCCATCGCCCACCGCCGGCAGGCGCGTGTCGGGACGGTTCGGCTGGCTGACGACGACGCGGTCGGCCGGCGACACGCGCACATGCACGTCGATATTGGCGCCGAGATAGGACACGAACTCGACCGTGCCCGGCAAGCGGTTGGCCTGGCCCTGCGCCGGCGCGCCAAGCACCAGTCGCTCGGGTCGGAGCGCGATCACCGCGGGGCCGGGAGCAGCGTCCGGGCAGGCGAGCGTCAGCCCGCCGTCGGTCTGGAACCTGCCGGGCTGCAGCACCTTGCCATTCAACAGATTGCTGCGGCCGACGAAGCCGGCGACGAAGCGGTCGGCCGGGCGCTCGTAGAGTTCGCGCTGCGTGCCCACCTGGCGCACCTCGCCCTCGGACATGACGACCAGCCGGTCGGCCATGATCAGCGCTTCTTCCTGGTCGTGCGTCACCATCACCGTGGTGATGCCGAGCTCGCGCTGCAGCTCGCGGATCTCGACCCGCACCGTCTCGCGCAGCTTGGCGTCGAGGTTCGACAGCGGCTCGTCGAGCAGCAGCACGTCGGGCCGGATTGCCAGCGCACGCGCCAGCGCCACGCGCTGCTGCTGGCCGCCGGAGAGCTGGCGCGGCAGGCGCTCGGCGTAGCCATCGAGACGCACCATGCGCAGCGCCTCGGCGACGCGCGTCGGGATCTCGGCCTTCGACATCTTGCGCATCTCCAGGCCGAAGGCGACGTTCTCGGCCACGGTCAGGTGCGGGAACAGCGCGTAGCTCTGGAACACCATGCCGGCGTTGCGCTTCCAGGGCGGAGCGGCGGTGATGTCCTGCCCGCCCAGGCGCACGCGGCCGCCGGTCGGCGCCACGAAGCCCGCGACCATGCGCAGCGTCGTCGTCTTGCCGCAGCCCGACGGGCCAAGCAGCACGATGAACTCGCCGTCGCCGACGTCAAGCGTCACTTCGCGCACCGCGACCGTCGGCCCGTAGTGCTTGGATAGATTCTGCAGTTCAAGCCGTGCCATGGGCGCCTATACCACGCGCGAGAGTTTGACGAAGCGGTCGGTGATGACCATCGCCGTGCCGATCAAGAGGATCTGCAGCACCGACACGGCGGCGATGGTCGGGTCGATCTTCCATTCCAGGTACTGCAGGATCGCGATCGGCAGCGTCGTGCGGCCGGCGCCGACCAGGAACAGCGTCATTTCCAAGTTGCCGAAGGAAACGACGAATCCGAACAGCGCGGCGGCCACGATGCCCGGCCGGATTACCGGCAAGGTGACGCGGAAAAAGGCCTGGATCGGCGTCGCGCCGAGGCTCAGCGCCGCCTCCTCGATCGACCGGTCGAGCCCGGCGAGGCTGGCGGTGACGAGCCGGACCGACCACGGGATGACCAGGAGCACGTGGGCCGCGACCAGCGCGCCGAGCGAGCCGATGATCGTGATGTCGTAGTCGCGAACGATCGGCAGCGTCCCGGCCAGGATCTGCAACTCGACATGGAACACGTAGATCGCGGTGCCGAGCACGATCCCGGGCACGACCAGCGGAAGGAGAAGCAGGTTGTTCAACGGCTCGCGGCCGAGAAAGCGGAAGCGCGCGATGCACAGCGCGGCGGGAACGCCGAGCAGCAGGCCCACGATCGTCGCGCCGACGGCAACCTGCATGCTGAGGATGAAGCCATCGGTGAACTTCGGGTTCGACCAGATGACCGAGTACCATTTGAGACTGTAGCCGTCGGGCGGGAAGGACGGGATTTCCTGGCGGAAGAAGGACAGCCAGATCACGAAGATCAGCGGCAGGAGGATGAAGACCATCACCCCGCCGGCAACGCCGTTGAAGGCCCAGCGCCCGAGCGTCCGGGAATCGAGCGTCGGCGCGGTCATTTCGCCCGAATGCCCTGCGCCGAAATGCCTGCCGCGCGACCGATTACCGGCCGCGCCCTCCCCGCCTGTTCCGTCATCGTCTCCCTGCCCCGTACCCTGTCCGCGCTTTTATCACGCTCGGCGATTTTATCCAATCGCCAATCGACATGTTGTGATACGATACGCCTATCGGTAAATATCTCAGTCCTGGCGACGCAGTGTAGCCGGTGCCGCAAATATCGGCACGCAAAGAAGCAGGAAGGCCTGGCGTGAGCAACTCCATCCCGCGGCCCGTTCCGCCCCCGCCATCCGTGCAATTTACGCACCGGACCGTGGCCGCGTCGGCGGCGGAGGCTATCCGGCTGAAGATCGTGGAGGGGCGCCTGCGCGACGGCGAGCCCCTGCGCCAGGACCTGCTCGCCGCCGAGTTCGGCATCAGCCGCACGCCCATTCGCGAGGCACTGGTGCAGCTCGAGGCGGAAGGCCTGGTGCGGATCGAGCCACACAAGGGCGCGGTCGTCGCCAGCGCGTCGCTCGACAGCATCGAGGAGACGTTCGAGCTGCGCGAGGTGCTGGAGCCGATGCTGCTGCGCCGCTCCGCGCCGCACCTGACAGAGGACGACTACCGCCAGATCGACGCCGTGCTGCAGGAATACTCCGACGAGCTGCGCGACCAGAACGTCAAGCGCTGGGGCGAGCTCAACACGCGGCTGCACGCGATGCTCTATGCCCGCGCCCAGCGGCCGCAGACGCAGGCCATCGTCGACAAGCTGCTGCTGGCGTCCGACCGCTACACGCGGCTTCAGCTCCTCCTGACCGCCGGACTGGAGCGCGCCGAGCGCGAGCATGCCGAGATGGTGGCGCTGTGCCGCACCGGCAGGTACGACGACGCCGCCGAAGCGCTGGCCCAGCATATCCGCGCGGTCAAGGAAGCCCTGGTCGCCTTCGTGGCCAAGCAGCAGCGCTGATCGTCGCGCCTCAGTCCGCCGCCATCGGCACG
>JAEULC010000275.1 GCA_016792605.1 Rhodospirillales bacterium | reverse complement strand
CTCGGTCACGGCCCATGCCGAGACGGACGGGCGCAGCGTCGAGATCGGCGCGCCGATCACCGGCGGCTACAGCTACGACATCAATCCCAACAATTCCGAGCAGACGATCAATCCCCTGTTCTGGTTTGCCACCGGCACGCTGGTGCGCGAGATCGAGAATCTGTACGTGTATCCGAATGGCCTGGTGATTTCGCAGTTCATGTTCTGGCCCGATTCCAGGCCCGATCTCAGCTATGTCGAGTTCATGAGCCTGGACGCGGCGGGGCGCTTCGATTTCCGCTACACCGGCCACTACGGGTTCCTCGAGTTCGTGGCCCAGCTCGACGTGAGGGACGTCTCGCCGGTGCCCGCGCCCGGCGGCATCGCGCTGCTCGCGGGCGGGATCCTGGCCGCGATCGCTTTCCGCCGCCGCGCCGGGAACCTTCCGTGGCCCCGCGCGTTGCAGCCCGCCGGTTCCCGGCGGACGAAGGAGAGGGCGACATGACGAGCACGCCGGCGGCCAAGCCCGCCAAGCCGACCCATCTGGTCAATCCGAAACTGACGCCGCGCGAAGCGCGCGTGCTGGCTGCTCCCGCGAAGCCGCCGCAGCCCAAGGGCGGCAAGCGGTAAGCGGGTCGGCGCGCCGCCGTCTACTGCAGCAGGAAATGCACCGTCGTCACCAGGGCCAGGCCGCCGAAGGTCCACCAGGCGATGGCGCGCGTCGTCGTCATGGTTTCCCCCGTCGCGATGTTGTCGATGGGGCGGGAGAATGATGCAACACGCGGCGCAGCGGTGGTGATCATCCGGTGATGCTGCGTTGCGCCATGGGGCGTGAGGGCGCCTCGCACTAGGCGTTTTCCCCCGCGACGCCGTCGACCAGCACGGCGAAGGCGCTGCCGTTGAGGTGCCCGTGCCGCACCAGCGCCGCGGCCACGGCCTCCACCAGCCGCCAGTGCGTGGCGAGGGCGTCCTGCACCTGGGCCTCGAGGCCGACCATCAGCTGGGCGGCCTGCTCGCCCGACTGCACCAGGCGCAGCGCGAGCATCGCTGCCGTCTCGCGGTCGGTGCGGCCCTGGTGCCGGCGCCAGCTCGAGGCGCGGTACCGGCGCTGCGCGATCTCGCCGGCGAGCGCGATGCGCGCGACCGCGCGGATCGCCGCAGGGCGGTCGTGGTCCTCGGGCAGCTCGCTGGCATGGACCGCGAGCGGGTTGTTCCACATCACGCCGCCGGCCATGCCGCCGCCGATGGGGCCCGCCTGCAATTCCCCGGGATGCTCGATGGTGCAGGCGAGCACGGCGTAGCCCTCGACATGCACCATCACCGCATGGCCCGCCTCGTGATAGGCGGTGGCCTCGCGCTGCGAGGGACGCAGCGCCATCCCCGCCGCGCCTATTCGCTGCCGTGCGGCCGGTGCCGCATCTGCGCCGCCTGCAGCCAGTCGACCAGCGAGATGCCGATGGCCGACAGGATGAAGATCGTGTGGATGATGGTCTGCCACATGATCCCGGCCTCGGTGTAGGTCGACTCGGGCCGGCCGAGGTTGCCCGCCTCGATGAAGGTGCGCAGCAGGTGGATCGACGAGATGCCGATGATCGCCAGCGCCAGCTTGATCTTGAGCACGCTGGCGTTGACGTGGTCGAGCCATTCCGGCTGGTCGGGATGGCCCTTCAGGTGCAGGCGCGACACGAAGGTCTCGTAGCCGCCGACGATGACCATCACCAGCAGGTTGGAGATCATCACCACGTCGATCAGCCCCAGCACGATCAGCATGATCTGCTGCTCGCCGATCGTCGCCGCGCTCGCCACCAGGTGCCACAGTTCCTTGAGGAACAGCACGACGTAGACGCCCTGGGCGACGATGAGCCCGAGGTAGAGCGGCACCTGCAGCCAGCGCGAGCCGAAGATCAGCTGCGGCAGCGGGCGCAGGGCCCGGAAATCGTCGGTGTTCTTGGCCATGGAATTCCTGTGGCGGGGAGGCTTCGGAGAGGGCGGTCGCGGATCGCCGCCGTGGATATGCCTCTCCGCCCCGGGAAATCAAGGGGCGATCATCTGCAACGGGCCGGGAAGCCGCGGCGCGGGCGACGCTACAGCCCCAGGAGCTCGGCCGGGGTCAGCACGCGCCACAGGTTGCGGATGCTGTCGCGCCCGAGCTCGAAATCCTGCTTCTCGCCGGCGGGCGGGTTGAACTGGCGCAGCACCACCTTGTCGGCGGTGCGGCGCAGCAGGCGCTTGATGTAGCAGGGGCCGGCCGCGTCGGCGGTCTCGCCGGTCATCTCGACGATCACGTCGCAGCCCGGCGTCGGCGGGCGCGACGGGTTGACGAAGACGAGGTCGCCCGACTCGAAGCGCGGCGACATCGAATCGCCGTGGACATAGACCGCGAACACGGCGGTGGCGCCGGCAAGCCCGGGCGGGCGGCGGACCATGTCGACCACGTCGCCGTTGAAGGTGAAGTCGCCGTCGGCGCCGCCGACCACGGTGCCGCGCACCGGCACGTCGCGCTTCAAGGCCGCGGTGCCGCGGATCGCCAGCCCTTGCGCCAGGTCGACGTCGCCGCCCCCCGTGCCAGCAGCAAACGGCCCGCCCGCGGCGAAGGGCGAGGGCGGGAAGGGCGACACCGGCGCCGCGTCGGCCGCGCCACCGCGGCCCTTGCGCGCGGGGCGCGGCTCGCCCTCGCCGGTCAAGAGCCACACCCAGTTGACGTGGAGCTTCTGCGCCAGGTCGCGCGCCGCCGCCTCGGGCAGGTTGCGGGTGCCGTTCTCGTAGGCGCGGTAGGTCACCTGCGAGACCTGGGCCATGCGGGCGAAGATCGCGGCGCTGGCATAGCCGGCGGCTTGGCGCGCCCAGCGCAGGCGCTGTGCTTTCGGGTTCGTCATGGCGGCACTGTAGCGAATTGTCCACAGGCGGTCAACGCAAATTGTATTGCACGATCTTGATCCTGAACGTATCATGAACGCCAGATGACTATACGGCCTGGATCGGCCGCGCGGGGGCGCGGGCGCCGCCGGCCGGTCAAGAAAGGCGGGGCATGGGGGCGGACGAAGGGACGCGGGCCGATGGGGCGCGCCTGGATGGGGCGCGCCTGGATGGGGCCCGGGCGGGCGATCGCGGGCTGGTCCGGGTCTACGGCGCGCTGGCGCGGGCGGCCGAGGCGGGGGAGGCCTGCCCCTCGAACCGCGCGCTGTGCGACGCGCTGGGCATCGCGACGGAGGCCCGGGTCACGCGGATCCTGGCGACACTGCGCGGGCGGCGGCTGATCGACATCGAATGGACGGGGGCGGACCACGGCGCGCGCCGGGTGGTGATCCGGGCCACCGGCAGCATGACCGCCTGGAGCCGGTTGGGCCCGGCGCCGGCCGAGGCGCAGGACCCGCCCCCGCCGCGCGACGGGATGAAGGCCTGGGCCCTGGCGCTGAAACGCGCAGGCGAGCGGTTCCGCGACGTCACCCGGGCCGAGGCGCGGCGTATCGCAGCCGATACGCCGGCCGATCCAGGCCTGCCGGCCAGGCCGGCGCCCAGTTCCTACATGAGCTCGCCGCTCGGCGTGCTGCAGCGGGCCGAGCCGGACGAAAACGAAGATCTCTCTATCGAACGGAGGCAATGAGCATGGAGCAGCAGCAGGAAGGGCCGGCGGCGATCAACCGCTTCCGCCTTGCCCAGGACCGGTTCGAGGACGCGACGGTCGAGGTCGACGGCGCGCAGGCGGTGGTGAAGCGCGTGGTCAACGTCACGCCGCTCGACCGCTATGCGCGCCGCAAGCTCCTCGACCGCCGCCAGGTCGAGGCCGGCGAGCGCCTGGCCCAGGTCTGGTTCGCGGCGCGCATGGAGCCGCGCGTCGTCGCGTCCTACCGCGACTGGGTGGATTGCGGCACGGCGTCGGACGCCGCGGTCGACCGCGAGGGCGCGCGCCGGCGCTTCGCCCGCGCGATCCGGGCGGTGGGACCGATCGCGGCGCGCGAGGTGGTCGAGACCTGCTGCCACGAGCGCGCGGTCGGCGGCACGGTGGCGATGGAGATCCTGCGCCGCGGCCTCGACGTGCTGGCCGACCACTATGGCCTCTAGCAGGAAGAAGGCGCCGGCCGGCGCCAAGCCGACGCCGGGCGCCAGGCTGCAGCGCTATGGCGACCAGGCGCTCGAGCGCCTGGCCTGGCTGATGCAGCACGCGGAAAGCGAGCAGGCCCAGGTGGCGGCCGCCAAGGAGCTGCTGGAGCGCGCCGGCGGCGGCGCCACGGGCGCGGCCTGTCGCTGGCGGTGAAGTATGTCGACAGCTGCATCTGCGTGAAGATCTGAACGGAGGTTTCCATGCCCTTCGATCCGAGAGCCACCGCGTGTCCCTACACGGGGATGGCGAAGTCGTGCCACGAGGTGCGGCTGGAGCGCGACTGCCCGAAATGGGTGATGTTCCAGGGCGTGCAGCCCAACACCGGCGAGGCCGTGGCGGAGTGGGCCTGCGCCGACCGCTGGCAGCCCTTCCTGCAGGCCGACGGCAATCGCCGCCTGGTCGGCGT
>JAEULC010000268.1 GCA_016792605.1 Rhodospirillales bacterium | reverse complement strand
GCCGGATGCATTCCAGCTCAGGATTTCTTCGGCGCGGCGCTGCTGCCGACCAGCTTGGCGCAGGTGCCGGCCGGGACGTAGATCCAGGCGTCGCCCTGGGCGTCCTTCTTCGACGTGCCGGCGCAGCTCGAGGTCGCGGTCTGGCAGTCGTTCTTGCCTGCCTTCACCACGCCGTAGCACTTCTCCTGCTTGGCATCCTGCGCCTGCACGGCGGTGGCGCCGAGGCCGAGGGCGGCGGCGACGGCGGAGGCGATCAGCAGGCTGTTGGCGTTCATGGACAACTCCTCGTTTGTTAAGGCTCGCGTCTTGGTCGCAAGAATACGGCGGCGCCCAGGCGGCGCAAAATGCCGTCCTGACATCAATTCGATACCTTCCGGGGAAGGGTGACAGGGGCGCCGTTCAACTGGCTGTGAACGGCGCTAAGCCCTGGTAAGCTCGGGAAATACCGGGGAGGCGAGCGCCATGATGATTGCCCAGATCACCGACATGCATGTCCGGGCGCCGGACGCGCGCTGCAACGGCTTCATCGACACCAATGCCTATCTGGAGCGGGCTGTCGATGCGCTGAACCGGATGACGCCGCGGCCCGAGATCGTGATCGCGACGGGCGACCTGACCGATTGCGGCCTGCCGGCGGAGTTTGTCGAGCTGCGGCGCATCCTCGGCCGCCTGGCGATGCCGGTCTACATGATCCCGGGCAACCACGACCGCCGCGCCGAGATGCGCCAGGCCTTCGCCGACAGCGACTACCTGCCCAGGGACGGCCAGTTCCTCCACTTTGCCGTCGACCGCTATCCCTTGCGCCTGATCGGGCTGGACAGCATCGTGCCGGGCAAGGGCTATGGCTCGATCTGCGCCGAGCGTCGCGCGTGGCTTGCGGCGCGCCTGGCGGAGCAGCCGGACAAGCCGACGGTGATCTTCCTGCACCACCCGCCGTTTCCGACGGGGCTGAAGCAGATGGACCAGATCGGCTGCCGCGACGGGGCGGAACTGGGCAAGGTCATCGCGCCCTACCGCAACGTGCTGCGCGTGCTCTGCGGCCACCATCACCGCCCGATCCAGACCGCCTGGGCCGGCACGATCGGCAGCGTCGGCCCGGCGACGGCGCACCAGGTGATGCTCGACCTGGTCGACGCCAAGCCGGCGCGGATCATGATGGAGCCGCCGGCCTTCCATCTGCACCTGTGGTCGCCGGCGAGCGGCATGGTGACGCACATGGCCTATGTCGACGACCATGCCGGGCCCTACGACTTCCGGTTCGACCCCGACTATCCGGCGGCGGACGAGGAGATGGAGCTGGCGGCGACGCGCTAGCGCCTCAGGAGAACGCCTTGAACGTGATGAGGGTGAAAGTGTCCTTCACCCCGGGCAGCTTCTGCACGTGCTCGGTCACGAAGTGGCCGATGTCCTCGCCATCCTTCAGGTAGCACTTCATCAAGAGGTCGTACTGGCCCGAGGTCGAGTAGACCTCCGAGACCTGCTCGACCTCCTGCGCCGCCTTGTCGGCCACGGCATAGGCCTTGCCGAGCTCGCACTTCACCATGATGAAGATCGTCTGCATGTCCGGAATTCTCCCCGCGCGGTACGTCGCACTTTACGCGCTGTTCGGGCGCGCGCAAATGGCGCCGGAATCGAAAAGGGCCGGCTGGTGGCCGGCCCCTCGGAGGATCTCTTTCGCTGCTAGCCGACCTTGCGGGTCAGGAAGGCCGGCAGGTCGTCGCCGAAACCCACCACCGGCGGGCCGTCGTCGTGATGGCGGTGGCGCTCGCGGCCCTGGCGCTCGTGCGAGCGTTCCGGACGGCGCTCCTGGTGCCGCTCGGGACGGTGGCGCTCGGCTGCAGGACGGTCGCCGCCTCCGCGATGGTCGCCGCGGTGGCGGGGCTCGAGCTGCTCGATGTTGTCCGCCTGCTCGCCCGGCCCGCCTTCGCGGCGGCGGCGCGAGCGGTCGATGTCGCGATCGTGGCGCTCGCCGCGCGGTTCGTTGCGACGGCCATGGCGCGGGCCGCGGTCCTGGCGCATCGGGCGCTCGTCGCGGATCGCCGTGTCGTCGGCCTGCGGCCAGGCGTCGACCTGGGGCTGTTCGCCCTGCATCGTGTCCGGCGCTGCAGGGATCGCCGGCGCGGCTTCGACCGCCGCCGCCACGGGCTCGGCGTGCTGTTCGCGTCGCGGCCGGCGCTCGCCGCGTCCGCGCCCACCTTCGCCGCGACCGCCCTCGGCGCGGCCGGAAGCCGCGCGCCCGCGGCCGCCGCGACCGCGGCGTCCGTCGCCTTCCTCGTAGGCCGGCGTGTCGAGGCCCTCGATGGTGATGACCGGGATCGGCTTGCCGATCAGCTTCTCGATCTGGGCCACGAAGCGCCCGTCGGCCGGCGCCGCCAGGGTGAAGGCCTTGCCCTCGCGCCCGGCGCGGCCGGTTCGGCCGATGCGGTGGACATAGTCCTCGGCATGGATCGGCACGTCGAAGTTGAAGACATGCGACAGGTCGGAGATGTCGAGGCCGCGCGCGGCCACGTCGCTGCACACCAGGAACGTGATCTCGCCGGCCTTGAAGCGGTCCAGCGTCTCCATGCGGAACGACTGGGCCATGTCGCCGTGCAGCCCGCCGACGTTGAAGCCGTGGCGGCTGAGGCTCTTGACCAGGATGTCGACGTCGCGCTTGCGGTTGCAGAAGATCAGCGCGTTCTTGACCTGCTCGCTGTGGATCAGCCGGCGCAGCGCCTCGCGCTTCATGTCGGAAGTCACGACGACCAGGTGCTGGGCGACGGTCGCGGCCGTCGACGCCGGCGGGGCGACCGAGATCTCCTTGGGGTTGCTGAGGAACGCGTCGGCGAGGCGGCGGATCTCCGGCGCCATGGTGGCGGAGAAGAACAGCGTCTGGCGGATGCGCGGCAGCAGGCCGACGATCTTCTCGACATCGGGGATGAACCCCATGTCCAGCATGCGGTCGGCTTCGTCGATGACGAGGATCTTGACGTCGTTCAAGAGGATGCCGCCGCGGCCGAAATGGTCCATCAGCCGGCCCGGCGTGGCGATCAGCACGTCGACGCCGCGGTCCAGCGCCTTCTCCTGGTCGCCGAACGAGACGCCGCCGATCAGCAGCGCCTTCGACAGCTTGTGGTACTTGCCGTACTTCTCGAAGCTCTCGGAGACCTGCGCCGCGAGCTCGCGCGTCGGTTCCAGGATCAGCGAGCGGGGCATGCGCGCCTTGGCGCGGCCCTTGCCGAGGATTTCGATCATCGGCAGGGTGAAGCCGGCGGTCTTGCCGGTGCCCGTCTGGGCGCAGCCCAATACGTCGCGGCCGGTCAGGACGACCGGGATGGCCTGGGCTTGGATCGGGGTAGGGGTCGTGTAGCCGGCGTCGCTAACAGCGCGCACAACATCGGGGCCGAGCCCCAGGGTATCAAAACTCATCTAGTCCTTTTCAATCGCCGGCCGAACATATGGCCAGCCGTTCAATCGTCATCCGGTGATGACGCACTGCAATATATGCACCAGACAGCGTAAGTCAACCGTTAAGCGCCAAAAAATCGCGACGCATCAATTGCTTGGCGCGCATGGCGGCAGTGCGTTTGCGGCGCGGACCGTCGCCGGGACCCGACACAACCCCTTGGCGCGATAGGACAATGCCATGGCCCCTCGTGGAACTACGCAGGCGCCGGGCCCTCAATCAAACGTGATGACGCTGCGGATGCCTTCGCCGCGGCGCATGGCATCGAAGCCGTCGTTGATCCGGTCCAGCGGAAGCCGCGCGGTGATCAGGTCGTCCAGGTTCAGCCGGCCGTCCAGGTAGGCCTGGGCGAGCAGCGGGAAGTCGCGCCGGGGGCGCGCGCCGCCATAGGACGACCTGGTGATGCGCTTCTCGCCCATCAGCGAGCCCCAGCGGAAGGCGATCTGCTGGTCGACATGGACCTTGCCCAGGAACACGACCTGGCCGCCTGGACGGCAGGCCTCGGCGGCAAGCGCGAAGGCCGAGGGGTGCCCGGCCGATTCGAACACTAGGTCGGCGCCGCGGCCCTGGGTGAGGGCGCGCACGTCGCCCAGCGCCGCGTCGCCGGCAAGCAGGCCATCGGTCGCGCCGAAGCGCCGGGCGAGCTCCAGCCGGGCCTGGGAGCGGTCGATCGCGACGATGCGTCCGGCGCCGGCGAGCCGCGCGCCCTGCAGCACGTTCAAGCCCACCGCGCCACAACCGATCACCAGCACGTTCGCCCCTGCCGGCACCGGTGCGGCACGGGTCGCAGCGCCGAAGCCGGTCATGACGCCGCAGCCGATCAGACAGGCGCGGTCGAACGGGATCGCCTTGGGCACGGCGATGGCGCCCGACTCCGGCACGACGCAGTACTCGGCATGCGAGGAGACGACCGAGAAGTGATGCATCGGCGCGCCGTCGTCGCAGGCCAGGCGCGACGTGCCGTCCATCAACTGGCCCTTGGGCTGGGTCGCGCTGAAGACCTCGCACAGGATCGGCTGGTCGCGGTCGCAGTAGAAGCAGTCGCCGCAATGCGGGTTCCACGAGCAGACCACGTGGTCGCCCGGCTTCACTTGGCGCACCGCGCTGCCCACGGCCTCGACCACGCCCGCGCCCTCGTGGCCCAGGACGATCGGCAGCGGGTAGGGAAGCGCGCCCTCGATGACCTCGAGGTCGGTGTGGCAAAGGCCGCTGGCGCGGATGCGCACCAGCACGTCGGTCGGCTTCAGCGCCGCCGCCTCGACCGTTTCTATCGCGAGCGGTTGGCCGACTTGGCGCAGCACGGCGGCGCGGAACTTCATTGGATCAGTCCATCATGCGGCTGGGCAGCCACAGGACCAGCTCGGGCACATAGGTGATCAGCGCCAGCACCGCGAACATGCTCAGCAGCAGCGGCAGAGCCTCGACGGTGAAGCGCTGGATCGACACGCGCAGGATCGAGCAACTGACGAACATCAGCGTGCCGACCGGGGGCGTGACGCCGCCGATGGTCAGGTTGACGATCATGATCAGGCCGAAATGGATCGGGTCGATGCCGAGCTTGGTGATCACCGGCACGAAGATCGGCGTCAGCAGGATAAGCGCCGCCGTGCCTTCGATCAGCATGCCCGCCACGATCAGCAGCAGGTTGATCAGCAGCAGCAGGACGTTGGGGTCACTGGTCACCTTGATCAGGAACTGCGCTGCCTGGGCCGGAATCCGCTCCCAGGTCATGTAGAAGCCGAAGGTCGACGCCGCGCAGATGATCAGCATCACGGCGCTGGTCGCGACGACGGTCTCGGTGATGATCGCGGGGAAGTCGGACAGCTTCAGCTCGCGGTGGACGAAGAAGCCGACCAGCGAGGCGTAGACGACGGTCATGGCGCCGGCCTCGGTCGGCGTGAAGATGCCGTAGCGGATGCCGACCAGGATGAAGGCGGCGATCGACAGTGCGCCCAGCGCCGCCACGAAGCGCTTACCCAGCTCGCCGGGTCCAACCATGCGCTCGCGCATCGGCTTGTAGCCGCGCTTGCGCGAGACGACGTGGATCGCGATCATCAGCCCGCCGCACAGCAGCAGCCCCGGCACGATGCCGCCGATGAACAGCTTGCCGACCGACACGTCGGCCAGGAAGCCGTAGATAATGAGTCCGATGCCGGGCGGAATGATCGGGGTGATGACGGCGGCGCAGGCCGTGACCGCGGCCGCGAATCCGGGCGCGAAGCCGCGCTTGACCATTTCCGTGCCCAGCATCTTCGCTTGCATGGCGGCGTCGGCATTGGCCGAGGCGGAGAGGCCGCCCATGAGCGTGGCCAGGATGACGTTCACCTGCGCCAGCCCGCCCACCAGGTGCCCGGCCATGCCGTCGGCGAAGTTCAGCAACCGGCGGGTGATGCCGGCGTAGTTCATGATCGTGCCGGCGAAGATGAAGAACGGCACGGCGAGCAGCGGGAAGGAGTCCGTCGAGCTGACCAGCTTCTGGGCGAAGATCTGGATCGGCACGCCCTCGGCGAAGAGGAAGAAGGTCAGCGCAGCCGCCGCGATCGCGATCGCGACCGGCACGCCCATCGCGAAGAACACGAACATCAGCAGGATTGGGACGAATTCCATCGGCGGCGGCCCTACTCGGCGACCGGGGCGCGATAGTGCTGTCGCGCGACCGCGATATAGCGCCACAGCAGGCAGGCGAAGCCGACCATGACGGCGGCGTAGATCGTCGTCAGGGGCAGGCGCAGGACGGAGGTCGGGTTGTCCCAGGAATCGACCGCGAACTCGGTCGCCAGCACCAGGCCCGTGGCGAGGAAAACGAGCACGACCGTGTCCGCGGCAAGCGTCATGACCCGGCGCGGACCGCGCGGCAGGGCGAGCAGCAGCATGTCGATATGGACATGCATGCCGCGCTTGAGCGCCGCGCTGGCGCCGATGAACACCATCCAGGCGAACGCCATGGCGGCGACCTCGCCGGCCCAGGTCGCGGGCTGCTCGGTGATGTAGCGGGTAACCACGCCCCAGCACACCGAAAGCACGACGACGACCAGCGCCGCGCCCGCGACGATCTCCTCGAATTGACCCAGTAGCGACACGCGCGGCCGCGACATGCCTGCCCCCAATCACGACGTCAGCAAGAGAAAGGAACGGGGGCCGTAGGCCCCCGTTCGCGCGTCGGCTTTAGTAGCCGAGGACCTTGGTCACCGTGCCGTGCAGGCCCGGGGTCCATTTCGGGAAGGCGTTGTAGGCGGGCGCCGTCGCCTTCTGGAACGCGGCGATGTCGACGTTGTCGACGATGGTGACGCCGGCGGCCTTGAACTTCTGCACGTAGTCGGCCTCGAGTTCCATCGTCAGCTTGGTCATC
>JAEULC010000232.1 GCA_016792605.1 Rhodospirillales bacterium | reverse complement strand
GTCGAGGGGATATTCGTTGCGGTCTTCGTCCTGGGCGCGGCCAGGGCCTTCGAGACGCCGAGCATGACCTCGCTCCTGCCGCGCGTGGTCTCCGCCGAGATGCTGCCGCGCGCCACGGCGGTCGCGTCCTCGGCGACCCAGACCGCAGTGATCGTCGCGCCGTCGCTCGGCGGGGTGCTCTACGCTTTCGGGCCCGAGGTGTCGCTGGCCGCCGGCATCCTGTGCTTCGTCGGCGCCGTGACGGCGATCGGGTCGCTCCGGATCGCGACCGTCGCCCTGCCGCGCCTGCCCCTGACCCTGCGCTCGGTCTTCTCCGGCGTCGCCTTCATCTGGCAGCGCAAGATCATCCTCGGCGCCATCTCGCTCGACATGTTCGCGGTGCTGCTGGGCTCCGTGGTCTCGATCCTGCCGATCTTTGCCCAGGACATCCTGCAGGTAGGCCCCTGGGGGCTGGGCCTGTTGCGCTCCATGCCGGCGGTCGGCGCCGTCTCTATGTCGCTGGTGCTGGCCCGCGTCGACCTGCAGCCCGGGGTCGGGCGCAAGATGTTCCTGGCCGTCATGGTGTTCGGCATCGGCACGATCGTGTTCTCGGCCTCGACCTGGCTGCCGCTCTCCTGCGTCGCGCTGGCGGTGATGGGGGCGGCGGACAATATCAGCGTCGTGGTGCGCAACTCGCTGGTGCAGATCCAGACGCCCGACGAGATGCGCGGCCGTGTCAACGCGGTCAACGCGCTGTTCATCGGCACGTCGAACCAGCTCGGCGAGTTCGAGGCCGGCACGGTGGCGCATTTCATCGGCGCGGTGAACGCCGGCCTCGTGGGTGGCGTCTGCACCATCCTGGTGGCGCTCTTGTGGATGCGCCTCTTCCCCGCGCTGCGCAACGCGCAGCGGTTCGTGGAGTAGCGGCTAGATTCCGAACGCGAACGTCACCGCTGCGCCGGCCAGGAAGGCGACCCAGGACTTCCAGCTTGCGGCGCTCTCGCGGATCACGCCGTGGCTCATCAGCCAGATGCCGGCGGCGAGCTTGAGGCCGGCCAGCAGCGCCCAGCCGGTCTGGTCGGCGAGGTAGAGCAGGCTCGGGTTGGCGACGAAGCCGAGCGGGATCACGAACAGGCCCAGGCCGAGGCGCATCGACAGCCAGGCGACCGGCATCCACGGCGTCTTGGCGATGTTGGCGGCGATGAAGACGTTGCCGGCGACGGGCGGCGTCAGGGTGCACAGCAGCGCGTACCAGAAGACGAAGAGATGCGCGTGCAGCTCGGGCAGGCCAAGCTTGCCCAAGGCCGGGCCGGCGACGGCGATGCAGATCAGGTAGGCGGCCGTGGTCGGCAGCTCGGCGCCCAGCACCAGGCAGGCGAGTGCGGTCAGGATCAGGGCGGGCCACAACGCGCCGCCGGAAAAGCTGATGATTGCCGAGGTGATCTTCACGCCGACGCCGGTCATGGCGAAGGTGCCGACGATCAGGCCCGAGCACAGGATCACCGCGGCGATGAAGGCGGTCTGGTTGGCGGCATCGACCAGGCCGGTCTGGAAGCGGCGCAGCCAGGTGGCGAGCGATATCCGGCCCGACGACTCGACGCAGAGCAGCAGCACGGTAACGGCGGTCGCGAAGACGGCCGAGTAGGAGGCCGCGTACTCGCCGATCATCAGCATCCCGACCAGCAGCCCGAAGGGCAGCACGAAGAACGGCGCGGTGCGCAGGACCCGCATCCAGCCGGGCAGCGCGGAGGCCTCCAGCCCGCGGAGGTCGTGGCGCAGCGCGAAATGATGCGCGCCGATCCAGGCGGTGTAGAAGTAGAGAACCGCCGGCAGCAGCGCGACGACCATCAGGTCGGCGTAGGTGGTGCGCAGGAACTCGGCCATCAGGAAGATGCCGGCGCCCATCACCGGCGGCATGATCTGCCCGCCGGTCGACGCCACCGCCTCGATCGCCGCGGCGAAGGGCCGGGGATAACCCAGCCGGATCATCGCCGGCACGGTGATGACGCCGGTCGATGCAACGTTGGCCGAGGCCGAGCCCGAGATCGTGCCGTACATGGCCGAGGACATCACCGCGACCTTGGCGGCGCCGGCGCGGAAGCGGCCCGCGAGCTGTGTCGACAGCGCCATGAAGCCGTTGCCGGCCTCGCCCGCCGACACGAACGAGCCCAGGATCAGGAACGGCACGATCAGGTCGACGGAAATGCCGGTGAGGCTGCCCCACAAGCCCCCCTCGGCGATCACCAGCGTGCCGAGCATGTATTCCAGCGGCACGCCGGGATGGCCGAACTCGCCCGGGATGTACTCGCCGAAGAAGCCGTAGAGCAGCATGACGATGGCAAAGACCGGCAGGGCGGGCTGCACCGCGCGCCTGGCCATCTCCAGCACGATCAGGATCAGCACCGCCGACAAGGCATACTGGCCCCAGCCCTTGAGCGCGCCGTACTGGTCGGCCAGCGCGGGCCGGTTGAGCACGATGTAGAGGCAGGCGGCGACCCCGGCGGCGCAGAGCGCGTAGCCGAGCCAGCGTTCCGACGCCGTGCCGCGCTTGGCGAAGACGAAGACGAAGGGCAGGCCGAGCGCGAGATGCAGCGGCCGCGCCACCAGGCTCGGGATCAGGCCGGAGAAGACGAACCAGAGATGGACGCCGACCGACAGCGCCGCGCAGGCGATCAGGCCCCAGTCGCGCAGGCGCTCGCCCGCGTCGGGATCGATGGTAGCGGCGAAGCTGCTGGCGTCGTCCCGGTCCTGATGGGCGCGATCGACCTCTGACATCCGGCGGTCGGCGCGCCTACTGCATCGCCGCGGGAACCTGGATGCCGGCCTCCTTGTAGTACTTCAGCGCGCCGGGATGCAGCTTTTGGCCGAGCAGGGCCACCTGGTCCGGAGATACGCCGGCCCACCAGGGGTGCTTCTGCGCCAGCTCGGCGCGGTGCTTCCAAAAGGCCTGCACGATGGCATAAGCCGTGGCGTCGTCCATGCGCGCCGTCGCATAGGCGCCCACCGGCATGCCGACGGTCTGGATCGGCGTGTCGATCCCCTTGTAGGTGCCGGCCGCGATCGTGACCGGGCCCGAGAGCGGGTCGGCGTCAAGGATCGTCTTGATCTGCGCCGGGGTGAACGACACCACGCCGATGCCGCCGCTCACCGCCATCTCCTGCAGGCTGGGGATGGGATGCGACGAGCAGGTGGCGAAGCCGGCAATCTTGCGGTTCTTCATCGCGTCGCCCGCGGCCTTCAGCTCGACGTCGATCTTGTTGACCTTCTCGGCCACGCCCAACAGGCCCAGGATCGTGTTGGTGCGGCCCTCGCAGAACGTACCCTTGCCGCCCATGACGAAATCCTTGCCGGCAAGCTGGGTCGCGTCGCCCACGCCGGCATCCGTTCGAACCACCAGATGGACGGTGACGAAAGGCATCACGAACAGCGTGCGGATGTCGTCGTAGCCGGTCTCGCCCTCGAACGGCTTCTTGCCGGCCTTGGCATCGGCCAAGAGGTTGGGCGGGGTGGTGAAGACGAAATTGCCCGGGCGCTTGGCGCCTTCCTTCACGTTCTGGACCGAGCCCTGGCTCTCCTCGATCGTGGCGACGATCTGGCCCTTCGACTCCTGCTTGATCAACTCGCCGAGCTGGACCGTCATCGCGTAGTAGGACGTGGTCGAGGCGGCGGATTTCAACGTGACGCGCGTCTCGGCGGTGGCGTAGCCCGAGACAAGCAGCGTGGCGCCGGCCGCGAGGGCCGCGTGGAACAGGCGATTCATTGGTTTCCTCCCAGGGCTTTGCACCAGTCTGCCAGACCATACGGTCCGGCGACAAGGAGGTCGCTGCCTAGATGCTGAGCTTCTTCATGATCCGCTCGGGGATCGACTTGATGATCAGCATGATGAAGGTCCAGAAGAACGGCGCGTAGATCACCTCGCGCCCCTTCTCGGCGGCCTTCAGCGCCGTCGCGGCGAGGTCCTCGGGCGCCGCGACCAGGAACAGGCCGGGCCGGCCGAAGGTCATCGCGGTGTCGACGAAGCCGGGCTTCACCGTCGTAACGGTTGCGCCGGCCTTGAACAGCCGCGCGCGCAATCCCTGCAGATAGGCGTGCAAGCCCGCCTTGGCTGAGCCGTAGACATAGTTCTTGATCCGCCCGCGGTCGCCGGCGACCGAGCCCAGGGCAATGACGATCCCGCCGTGCTGGTCCTCGAAATGCGGCGCCAGGTGGTGCAGCACGCTGACCGCCCCGGTGAAACCGGCGTTGATCGTGTGGACGGCGAGCGCCGGATCATGGTCGATCGCCGCCTGCTCGGGCATGGCGGCGAAGGCCAGGAAGACGTTGAGCCGGCCGGGGACCAGGCGGCGGCATTCCGCGGCGAAGTCGGCGTGGCCGGCAGTGTCCAGGGCGTCGAAGGCGAGCACCGACGCCTGCGCCGCGCCGCGCACGGCCACGTCCCTGGCCAGCGCCTCGAGGTCCTCGCGGTCGCGGCCCGCCAGCACGACCGCGTCGCCGCGCTGCGCCACGATCCGCGCGAAGGCGCGTGCGATCGCCGAGGAGGCGCCGAGGATCACCCAGCCATTGGCCGCCGATGCGGCGGTAGCGGTCATGCCACGTCCTCGCGGATGCGCAGGCGTCGCGCCATGTCGGACTGGAAGCGGCCCTGCGGGTCGATTTCCTTCAGGATCCGGCGGAATTCCGGCAGGCGCGGGTACATCCGGGCGAAACCTTCCGCGCTCAAGGCGGAATCCTTGGCCAGGTACACCCGGCCGCCATGGTCGAGCACGATGCCCTCGAGCCGGTGCAGGAGGTCGGGCGCATCCGGCCGGTTGGGAAAGTCGACCGCCAGCGTGACGCCGCGCATCGGGAAGGACAGGTACCCCTTGCCGTCGCCGCCCAGCGTCTTCAGCACCGCCAGGAACGAGGACGAGCGCGCGGCCGAGATCGCGTCCAGGAGCTTGCGGATGCCCGTCGCGGCCTCGCCATCGGGCAGGACGCACTGGAACTGGCGGAAGCCGCGCTTGCCGTACATGCGGTTCCAGCCCGAGAGCGCGTCGAG
>JAEULC010000204.1 GCA_016792605.1 Rhodospirillales bacterium | reverse complement strand
TGGATCGCTGCCGGCTCTTGGGCGCGCGGGCCAGCGGGGCCGCGATCGACGTGACCGACGCCGCGGCGATGGCGGCCTGGATCAACGCCGCCGACGCCCTGGCGCCCCTGGAACTGGTGATTGCCAATGCCGGCGTCTCGGCCAGCGGCACGCGCGCCCTGTCCTCGGGCGACGGGCCGGCGGTGACCCGCCAGGTATTCCGCATCAATCTCGAGGGCGTGCTGAACACCGTGCTGCCGGCCCTGGAGCGCATCCGGGCGCGGCCGGCGCTGGGCAAGCGCCTGCGCGGCCAGGTCGCGCTGGTGGGCTCGCTGGCGGGCCTCAGGGGCATGCCGGGCTCGCCCGCCTACTCCGCCAGCAAGGCCGCGGTCCGGGCCTGGGGGCAGGCCCTGGCAATCCGCCTCAAGCCCGAGCGCATCGGGGTCGCGGTGGTGCTGCCCGGATTCGTCGATACGCCGATGACCCGGCGCAACCCCTTTCCCATGCCGATGCTGATGACGCCGGACCGCGCCGCCCGGATCATCCGCCGCCGCCTGGCGCGCGGGGCGACGCGCATCGCCTTTCCGTGGCCGCTGGTGTTCGGCGCCTGGCTGATCAGCGTGCTGCCGGGATTCATCGCGGATCGCATCCTGGCGCGGTCGCCGGTGAAGTCGGACGTCTAGCTAGAGCAGGCGCCCCGCCGCGAGATGCAGGCCCAGCAATAGCAGGCCGGCGAAAAAGCAGAGCCGGAACGTCGCCGGGCTGACACGCCGCAGGAGGGCCTGTCCGATGGCCATGCCCAGGACCGCCGGCGCCAGGGCGAGGAGCGAGTGCAGCGCCACGCCGCCGCCGAAACTCCCGCCGCCGGACAGGCCAACCGCCAGCGCGATCGTCGAGACGGTGAAGGAGAGGCCGAGCGCCTGCACCAGCGCGTCCTTCTCCAGCCCCAACGCCTGCAGATAGGGAACGGCGGGGATCACGAACACGCCGGTCGCCGCGGTGATCGCGCCGGTGATCGCCCCGATCAGCGGCGACCAGAGGCGTTCGCCGCTCCCGGGCGGGCGCAGCCTGAACGACAGCAGCCCGACCAGGGCATAGAGCGCCAGCGCGACGCCCAGGGCGATCGTCGCCGGGCCGACCGCCGCGCCGAGACCGAAGCCCAGCCAGGCCGCCGCCCAGGTGCCCAGCACGACCGTCAGCATCATCGGCCACAGGCGCCGCACCAGCGGCCGCAGGTGCGGTCCCACGACCATCTGCCAGACATTGGTGACGAGCGAGGGCACGATCAGCAGCGCCGCCGCCTCGGCCGGCGGCATGACCAGCGCCAGGAGCCCCATCGAGATCGTCGGCAGCCCCATGCCGATGACGCCCTTCACCAGGCCGGCAAGCAGGAAGATCAGGGCAATGAGGATGAAGTGGTGCTCGGCCATGCAAAGGACTTGGCCGAAACCGGCCCGGCGCACAAGCGCCAGGTCAGCGGGGCAGGGTCACGCGGAAGCGGGCGCCGCCCCGTTCGCCCGCAACGCCTGGCGCGTCCTCGATGACGATCGTGCCGCGATGGCGCTCGACAATCTGCCGGGCGATGGCCAGCCCCAGCCCCGCACCGCCCCCGGCACCACGGCGGTCGCGGTTGCGGGCTTCGTCGAGCTGGCGGAAGGGCTCGAACACCTGGTCGCGCTCCCCACGGGGAATCCCCGGGCCGCGATCGTCGACGGTAACTTCCACCCGGTTGGCGTCGACCGTCAGCGCCACCGCCGCCGCGTCGCCGTACTTGATCGCGTTGTCGATCAGGTTGCCGAAGGCCCGGGCGAGATCGGCGGCACTGCCCTGGATCGTCGCGGCGGTCGAAGGCCTGGCAAGCGTCGCCTCCGCCCCGGCCAGGCGACGCTCTTCCACCTCGCGGTCCAGCAGCGCGCCCAGCTCGACCGGCTCCATGCGCGCCTCGGCGAAGGCCCCGCGGGCGAAGGCGAGCGCGTCCTCGATCAGCGCGTGCATGTCCTCGACGTCGCGCACCGCCTTGTCGCGCCGCTCGCCCTCCGGGATCGACTCCAGCCGCAGGCGCAGCCGCGTCAGGTAGGTGCGCAGGTCGTGCGCGATGGCGCCGATCATCAGGGACTGGTTGCGCAGCAAGGCCGAGATGCGGGCCTGCATGGCGTTGGTCGCGCGGATGACCGACCGGACTTCGGGCGCGCCGCGCTCCGGCAGCGGATCGGGCCGCGCCTCCATGCCGAAGCGGTCGACCGAGACCGCCAGACGGCGCAGCGGCCGCGTCTCGCGCACCACGCCGAAGATCGCCAGCCCGGTCACCAGCGCCGCGACGGCGCTAAGCAGGAACCCGATCGGGATGCCGAAGATGCGGTTCAGGAGCTCGCCCGCCGTCTCGACGGCGAGATACTCGCCGCTCGCGAGCTGGACCGAGATCTCCACGCGCCGCGCCAGAAGGTCGCGTACCGGGCGCGGGCGATCCGCGCTGGGCCGCGCCGCCCGCACGACGATGGAGACCGCGCGATCCGCGCCCAGTTCCTGGCGCAGCCACTGCTCGGCGCGCTGCAGGCGGAACCCGTCGGCCGGAGGCGGCGTCGCCACCACCCGCGCGTCGAGGCCGGCGACACGCACGGCCTGCAGCGCCACGTGCCGCTCGTCCGGCAGCGAGTCGTCCATGAGCCTGGCGAGCGCCGCGACCTGGGCCGTCAGGCGCGGCTGGAATCCCAGCGTACCGCGCTGCTCGCGCTGGATCAGGAAGGCACCGAAGGCGAGGAACTGGAACACGGCCAGCGCCGCCACCACGATCAGCGCCAGGCGCCAGACGAGGCCGAGCCGCGCCATGGCTAGTCGCCGCGCACGTCGGCGGCGAAGAGGTAGCCGCCGTTGCGCACCGTGGTGACGACCCGCGCGCCCGAGGGATCGGCAGCCTCGAGCTTGCGGCGCAGGCGGCTGACGGTCACGTCGATCGTGCGGTCGAAGGGATCGGCCATGCGCCCGCGCGTCCAGTCGAGCAGCTGGTCGCGCGACAGCACGCGGCGCGGCCGCTCGACGAAGCAGGCGAGCAGGTCGAACTCGGCCGAGGTCAGCGGCACGGCATTGCCCGCGCCGGCTTCGACGCTGCGCGCGTCGAGATCGACCACGAAGGCGCCGAAGCGCCGGCGGCGGCGCGGCGCCTCGCCGTTCTGGCCCGGGCCGGCCCGGCGCAGCACGGCGCGGATGCGCGCCAGGAGCTCGCGCGGGTTGAAGGGCTTGCCGAGATAGTCGTCGGCGCCGAGTTCGAGGCCGACGATGCGGTCGATCGCGTCGCTCTTGGCGGTCAGCATCAGGATCGGGATGCCGCCGCGCATGCGCAGGCGCCGGCAGACCGACAGCCCGTCCTCGCCCGGCAGCATCAGGTCGAGCACCACGAGGTCGGGCGTCATCCGCGCCAGCACGCGGTCCATCTGCGATCCGTTTGCCGCCGCCTCGACGGCGTAGCCCTCGCCGCCCAGGAACTCGGCGACCAGCGTGCGGATCTCGCGGTCGTCCTCGACCAGAAGGATCGTCTTGCGCGGCACAGGCGTCATAGCGGCGATCATATCCAGGCGCGGCCCGGCGACAATCGCCGATCCGGGGCTTGTACAAATCGTTACAAAGCGCCCCAGGCCTGCAATATCGCGGCAATGGCCATCGCCGATCCTCTGCGCCGGGGACATCGCGCTTCGAGAGGATCCAGTTCCATGCGCTACGCCATCTTTCCCGTGCTGGTCGTCATCGGCACCTTCGCCGCCAGCGTCGCCACCGAAGCCAAGGAGTGGAAGCGACAGGGCAGCGTCACAACGCAGAAGGGCACCTACACCACCCAGGGCTCGGGCTCCTGCGCCGGCGGCGTCTGCGCCCGCTCGGGCTCGACCACCGGCCCCGGCGGCAAGTCGGTTTCGACCAGCGGCAGCGTCGCCCGCACCGACAACGGCGCGACCGGCACGCGCACCGTCACCGGCCCCAACGGCGGCACGGTCACGCGCAGCGGCACCGTCACGGTGACCCCGTCCAGCAACTGAGTTCGGCGCGCCCCCAGAGGGTGCGTGTCGACCAGGCGCCGGGCGGGCCGATCAAGCTCGTGTCCGTTCGTTGCCGGCCCGCCCGGCGCTTCGCTTCCCTTCCGCCAGGAGTGCCTCCGATGACAGCCAAGATCGTCCTTGTCCTCGCCGTGAGCTTTGCCCTCGCCGCCCCCGCCTTCGCCCAGCAGGGCCAAGGCGGCGCGGTCGCGCGCGAGCTGCGCAGCGCCTGCCAGGCGGACGCCAAGAAGCACTGCGACGGCATCCAGCCGGGCGGCGGGCGCCTGCTGCAATGCCTCAAGGGCAAGCAGGCCGAGCTGTCGCAGCCCTGCCAGGCGGCGCTCGGCAAGCTGCCGGCGCGCTAGCCCCATGGAGCGGATCGCGGGAGGGTTGGCGACGGGCTGGGGCCTGGCGCTGATGCTGGGGCTGGTCGCGCTGGAGTTCGGCTACGGGCGCTGGCGCGGCCGCAACACCTACGACGCGCGCGAGACCGTGGCCACGGCGGCGATCCTCATCGGCCACCGCCTGCTGCAGTCCGTCGTGGCCGGGCTCGCCGTCGTGCCGATGCTCCTCGCCTGGGAGCATCGCCTGCTCGACCTCCCGCTGGACCGCGCGTGGACCGTCGCGCTGCTCTTCCTGGCGGTCGAGTTCGTCTACTACTGGCACCACCGTGCGATGCACCGGGTGCGCTGGTTCTGGGCCTCGCACGCGGTGCACCACTCGGCGCGGCACTTCAATCTCAGCGCGGGACTGCGGCTCGGCTGGTTCGCGAGCCTGTCGGGCAACTTCGTCTTCTACCTGCCGCTGGCCTGGATCGGATTCGATCCGCGGGCGATCCTCGGCGTGCTGGCGCTGAACCTCTTCTACCAGTTCTTCCTGCACACCGAGCACGCGCCGCGCCTGGGACCGCTCGAATGGGTACTGAACACGCCCGCGCATCATCGCGTCCATCACGCCAGCAACGAGGCCTGCCTAGACCGCAATTTCGGCGGCGTGCTGATCGTCTACGACCGGCTGTTCGGGACGTTTGCCGAAGCACCCAAGAACGAAGCGCTCCGCTACGGCGTGAAGCGCGCGACTGTCGCCTCGCACGCGCCGTTGCGGCTGGAACTCGCGGGCTGGATCGCGATGGCGCGCGATCTCGGACGCGCGCGCTCGCTGCGGCAGGCAGGCGCGGCCTTGTTCGGCCGGCCGTAGGCTCAGTTCGACGCCTGGGTGGGCCTGGCCTGGTTGCGCTGCTGCTCGATCTGGCGCCAGCGCGCGACGTTCTTGTTGTGGTCGGCGAGCGTCTTGGCGAAGAGATGCCCGCCATTGCCGTCGGCGACGAAGAACAGCTCCTCGTGCTTGTCCGGGTTGAGCACGGCGGCGATCGCGGCGCGGCCGGGATTGCCGATCGGCCCCGGCGGAAGGCCCGCGTTCGCGTAGGTATTGTAGGGATGCTTGGCGGCGAGGTCGGCCTTGCTGATCGGCCGCTCCAGCCGCCCCTGCCCGTTGGTCGCGGCATAGGCCACAGTCGGGTCGGCCTCGAGCTTCATGCCCTTGTTGAGCCGGTTGATGAACACGCCGGCGACCCGCGCCCGCTCCGACGCGCGCGCGGTCTCCTTCTCGACGATCGAGGCCAGCGTCACCGCCTCCAGCGGCGACTTGAACGGCAGGCCGGGCGCGCGCTTGGCCCAGAGCTCGGCCACGGCCTGGCGCATCGGCTCGCGCATGCGTTGGATCATGAAGGGACGCGCGTCGCCGTACTTGTAGTAGTAGGTCTCGGGCATCAGCTCGCCGTCCTGGACCTGCGGCACCGGGCCCGTGAAGCCGGCTTGGTCGCTCATCAGCTTGAGGATCTCGAAGCTGGTCATGCCTTCGAGCACGACGAGGCGGCGGTCGACGGTCTTCCCGCTCTGGAGCAGGCGGGAGACTTCCTCCATCGCGATGTTCGCCGGGAACTTGTACTCGCCCGGCTTCAGCCGGCCGGCAGCGCCGGTGATCCGGACCGCCATGGCGAAGACCAGCGGGTGGCCGATCACCTTGGCGTCCTCGAGCTGGCGCGTGACCTGCTCCACGCCGCCGCGCTCGATGATGATGGTGGTGTCCTGGGCCAGCGGCCCGGGCCGGGTGAACTGCGCGAAGCCCCAGAACAGCACCCCCGCCAGCCCCCCGAACAGGGCCAGCCCGAGCGCGATCAGGAGATGGAGGCGCCGTCGCATCGCGCCACAGTCTAGCAGAATTGCGGCGAATTATGGGGCCGCCAGGACCCCTGGTAATTACGGAGCCCGAGCTACGGGGCCGCGGCGAAGACCAGGCTGGCGTTGGTGCCGCCGAAGCCGAAGGAGTTCGACAGCGCCGCGCGGATCTTCCGCTTCTTGGCCACCTTCGGCACCAGGTCGATGTCGCAACCCTCGGACGGGTTGTCGAGGTTGAGGGTCGGCGGCGCCACCTGCTCGCGAATCGCCAGGATCGAGTAGATCGCCTCGACGCTGCCGGCCGCGCCCAGCAGGTGCCCGATCGCCGACTTGGTCGAGGACATGGAGAGCTTGTAGGCGGCGGGCCCGAACAGGCGCTTCACCGCGCCGAGCTCGATCTCGTCGCCGAGCGGCGTTGAGGTGCCGTGGGCGTTGACGTAGTCGATGTCCTCGGGATTCAGCTTCGCCCGCTTCAGCGCCATGCGCATCGAGCGGAAGCCGCCATTGCCGTCCTCGGACGGCGCGGTGATGTGGTAGGCGTCGCCCGACATGCCGTAGCCGACGACCTCGGCATAGATCGTCGCGCCGCGCTTCTTCGCGTGCTCCAGCTCCTCGAGCACGACGATGCCCGAGCCCTCGCCCATCACGAAGCCGTCGCGGTCCTTATCCCAGGGCCGCGAGGCACGCTCGGGCGTGTCGTTGAAGTTCGTCGACAGCGCGCGCGCCGCGGCGAAGCCGGCCATGCCGATGCGGCAGACCGCGGCCTCGGCGCCGCCGGCCACCATCACGTCGGCGTCGTCCAGCATGATCATGCGCGCGGCGTCGCCGATCGCGTGCGCGCCGGTCGAGCAGGCGGTGACGACGGCGTGGTTCGGGCCCTTGAAGCCGTAGCGGATCGAGACCTGGCCCGAGGCGAGGTTGATCAGCGCCGAGGGGATGAAGAACGGGCTGACGCGGCGCGGGCCCTTTTCCTTCAGCGTGATCGCGGTGTCGTTGATCTCCGGCAGGCCGCCGATGCCAGAGCCGATCAGCACGCCGGTGCGTTCGCGCTGCTCGTCGTCCTGCGGCTTCCAGCCCGAATCCTCGACCGCCATCTGCGCCGCCGCCATGGCGTAGAGGATGAAGGTATCGATCTTGCGCTGGTCCTTGGGCGCCACCCAGTCGTCGGCGTTGAACAGGCCCGAGGCCGTGTCGCCCTGCGGCACCTGGCCGGCGATCTTGGCCGGCAGGTCGCTGACGTCGAAGGACTGGATCGAGCGCAGGCCCGACTGGCCCTCGGTCAGCTTCGACCAGTTGTGCTTCAGCCCAATGCCCAGCGGCGTCACCAGGCCCATCCCGGTGACGACAACACGCCTGTGCTCGGTCATGGCTTGACTACCCGGTAGGTGCGCGAGGGCGAGCCCGGGAGGGGCTCAGGCCGCCTGCTTCTCGATGAACGCGATCGCGTCCTTCACGGTCAGGATCTTCTCGGCCGCGTCGTCCGGAATCTCGAGGCCGAATTCCTCCTCGAACGCCATCACGAGTTCGACCGTGTCCAGGCTGTCGGCGCCCAGGTCATCGATGAAGCTGGCGTTATCCGTCACCTTGGCTTCCTCGACGCCCAGATGCTCGACCACGATCTTCTTCACGCGTTCGGAGACATCGCTCATTGTTGGTTTTCCCTCAACCCGTTCTCATCTAAAGGAAATCGCGCCGCGCGTCGGGCTGCCGTCTGGCGCCCGGAACGGCGAAAGCGCGGTTATCTAACATGGTTCCCCTGGCTTGACCAGAAGCTTGCCGGCGCAAAGGTTAACGTCCGGGCGCGCGGGCCGGTCGCTCAGATCATGGCCATGCCGCCGTTCACGTGCAAGGTCTGGCCGGTGACGTAAGCCGCCTCTTCGCTGGCGAGGAACAGCACGCCATGGGCGATGTCCCTGGGCTCGCCCAGGCGCTGGGCCGGAATCCGCTCCATAATCTTAGCGCGCTGCTCGTCGTTGAGCTTGTCGGTCATCGCCGTCGCGATGAAGCCCGGCGCGATGACGTTGACGGTGATGTTGCGCGTCGCGACCTCGTAGGCCAGCGACTTCGACATGCCGATGAGCCCGGCCTTGGCGGCGGCGTAGTTCGCCTGGCCCGGGTTGCCGATCGTGCCGACCACCGAGCCGACCCCGACGATCCGGCCCCAGCGCCGCTTGACCATCCCGCGCAGCGCGGCGCGCGACAGGCGGAAGGCGGCGGTCAGGTCGACGTCCAGCACCGCCTGCCAGTCCTTGTCGGTGAGCCGCATCAGCAGCATGTCGCGATTCATGCCGGCGTTGTTGACCAGGATGTCGACGGCGCCCATCGCCGCCTCGGCCCCCTTGATCAGCGCGTCGGCGGCCTCGGCCTGCGACAGGTCGGCGGGCAACACATGCGCGCGCTCGCCCAGCTCGGCCTTCAGCGTCTCGAGAGCCTCCTGGCGCGTCCCGCTCAAGCCCACGGTCGCGCCGGCGCCGTGCAGGGTCTTGGCGATCGCGGCGCCGATACCGCCCGAGGCACCGGTGATTAGGGCGGACTTGCCTTTCAGGTCGAACATCAGCGCCCTCACACCGTCTTAAGGAAAGCTTCGACATCGGCCGGCGTGCCGATCGAAACGGCCTGCACGTCCTTGTCGATCCGCCGCGTCAGTCCAGCAAGGACCTTGCCGGCGCCGCACTCCACCAGGTTGGCGATGCCGCGATCCTTCATCGCCAGCACGCATTCGCGCCAGCGCACCGTGCCGGTCACCTGCTCGACCAGCAGCTTGCGGATCGCGTCCGGATCGTCGACCGGCGCGGCGGAGACATTCGCCACCACCGGCACCAGCGGCACCGCCACCTTCACCTCGCCCAGCGCCTTTTGCATCTCATCGGCCGCGGGCTGCATCAGGCGGCAGTGGAAGGGGGCACTGACCGGCAGCTTGATCGACCGCCGCCCGCCGCGCCCGGCGGCGATCTCGATCGCCTTGTCGACGCCGGCGACCGACCCGCTAACCACGACCTGGCCCGCCGCGTTGTCGTTGGCGACGTCGCAGATCTCGCCGGTGGCCTCGCTGGCCTCCTTGGCGACCGCCTGGACCGCCTCCAGCTCCATCCCCATCAGGGCGGCCATCGCGCCCTCGCCCACCGGCACGGCGGTCTGCATGGCCTTCCCGCGGCGCTTCAGGAGGCGGGCGGTATCGGCCAGCCCCAGGGCACCCGCGGCGCAAAGGGCCGAATATTCGCCAAGCGAATGTCCAGCGACGAGATTCGCCAGTTTGGCAAGCGAGGTGCTGCCTTCCTTTTCGATCACGCGTAGGGCAGCGATCGAGACCGCCATCAGGGCCGGCTGGGCGTTCTCGGTAAGGGTCAGCTCGGCCTCCGGTCCTTCGGCCATCAGCCGGCTCAGGTGCTGCCCCAGGGCCTCGTCGACCTCGCCCAGGACGTCCCTGGCGGCGCCGAAGGCCTTGGCCAGTTCCACCCCCATGCCCACGGCCTGGGACCCCTGGCCCGGGAAAACGAACGCGCGGCTCATTTGTTAATAATTACCCCTCGCTACGGAAGCGGGGTAAGGAAACCGCCACATCCCCGCCTGTCAAGCTTGGCGGCAATCGGCCCAGATTCCAGATCGCGTCTGGACAGGGGGGATCGATTCGGGCATAACCCCGCGCCTTACATAGCTCCTTGCCAGGGATCGGTGCCCTGGCTAGGCCCGGGCGGCCGGATTTCCGGCGCCGGGCCGCGAACAGCCGAGAGGAGAGTTTTAGCGATGGCGTTCTACGAGAACGTGTTCGTCGTTCGTCAGGACGTGGCCAGCACGCAGGTCGAGGCGCTTGCCGACACCTATGCCACCCTGATCCAGGAAAACGGCGGCACCGTCACCAAGAAAGAGTTCTGGGGCCTCAAGGGCCTCGCCTACCGGATCCGCAAGAACCGGAAGGCGCATTTCGTCCTCCTGAACATCGACGCCCCGGCGGCGGCCGTCATCGAGCTGGAGCGCAACATGCGCCTCAACGAAGACGTGCTGCGCTACCTGACGGTGCGAGTCGAAGCGCTGGAGGAAGGCCCGTCGGCGATGATGCAGAAGCGCGACGACCGCGACGACCGCGGCCCGCGCGGCGATCGCCCGCGGCGCGACGGCCGCCGCGGCTTCGGCGGCGGCTTTGAGGGCGGCGGGGCCGGTGGCGGCTTCGACGGCCCTGCTGGTGAAGGAGACCGCGCATGACCGCTTCCGCTGCTCCGGCCCGCACCGGCGGCCGCCGGCCGTTCTTCCGCCGCCGCAAGTCGTGCCCGTTCTCGGGCCCGAACGCGCCGAAGATCGACTTCAAGGACACCCGCCTGCTGCAGCGCTTCGTCTCGGAGCGCGGCAAGATCGTCCCCAGCCGCATCACTGCGGTCTCGGCGAAGAAGCAGCGCGAGCTGGCCCAGGCGATCAAGCGCGCGCGGTTCCTGGGCCTGTTGCCCTACATCCTGCGCTAGCGCCCGGTCGGCGCCGGCAAAGGACCGCAGCGACCATGTCGCCCGCCCACCGCTTCTGGACCGTCGCCCTCGGCGCCGGCGCGATCAGTGCAGTGATGTACCTGATCGCGGCCCAGTCGCCGTTCGGCGGCGGGCTGCTGCTGTACTTCGCGCAGCTGCCGCTGTTCGTCGCCGGCCTGACCTTCGGGGCCGCGGCCTCGGCGGTCGCCGGCGCGGCGGCGGCGGGCGCGCTGATGTACCAGCACGACTACCTGGTGGCCCTGGTGTTCGCGGTGATGTTCATCATCCCGGTGCCGGTCCTCGTCCGCCAGGCGCTGCTGTCGCGCCAGGGGCCGGACGGCCAGGTCGAATGGTATCCACCCGGGCTGCTGGTCGGCTGGCTGCTGGCAATCGGCGTCGGCATGCTGCTGATGGCCGGCGCGTGGCTGGCGATGCATGGCGGCGTCGAGCAGGCAGCCATGCAGGTGGCGTCGAAGATGATGGACCTGCTGGCGCAGATCACCCAGCAGCCGGCGCCGACGCCGGAAGCCAGGGCGCGCGGCGCGGAGAATCTCGGCGGCATCCTCCTGGGCACGATGGCGGCCACGCTGCTGGTCATCACCGCGATCAACGGGGTGCTGGCGCAGGGCCTGGCCAAGCGCTTCGGCTGGAACCGGCGGCCGTCGCCCGAGATGGCGGCGCTGGACCTGCCGTGGCACGTGCCGGCGCTGTTCACCGCGGCGCTGGTGCTGGGCTCGCTCCTGCCGGGCGACCTCGGCTTCATGGTGCGCAACCTGGTGCCTATCATGCTGCTGGGCGGCGTGCTGAGCGGCCTGGCGGTCGTGCATGCCGCGGTCAGGCGGCTGGAGGGCAAGGGCTGGATGCTGGCGATCGTCTATGCGATCTGCGGCTTCATGGTCCTGCCGATGTTCCTGTTGGCGGCGATCGGCCTGGCCGAGCCGTTTCTGAAGCTGCGCCGGCGCATGAGCGCGGCGTAACCGGCAACGAATTCTGGGTCCCGGCGATGGCGCCGGAGATGGAGTGAGTGCGATGAGTGCGATGGAAGTGATCCTTTTGGAGCGCGTCGAGAAGCTGGGACAGATGGGCGAGGTGGTCCGGGTGAAGCCCGGCTACGCGCGCAACTTCCTGCTGCCGCAGAAGAAGGCCCTCAGGGCCACCGCCGAGAACAAGGAGCGCTTCGAGAAGCAGCGCGCGCAGCTCGAAGCGGTGAACCTGAAGCTGAAGGGCGAGGCCGAGGCCGTCGCCAAGAAGATGGACAATGTCAGCGTCGTGCTGGTGCGCCAGGCCGGCGAGACCGGCCAGCTCTACGGATCGGTCACCGCGCGCGACATCGCCGACGCGGTCACCGCCGCCGGCTTCACCGTCGACCATCGCCAGATCCGGATCGACCGGCCGATCAAGACGCTGGGCCTGGTGCAGACGCGCGTGATGCTGCACCCCGAGGTCGCGGTCACCGTGACGGTCAACGTGGCGAAGTCCGAGGAGGAGGCCGAGCGCCAAGCCAAGGGCGACGAGCCGCCGGCCGCCGAGGAAATCTTCGAGGCGCCGCCGCCCGCCGCCGAGGCCGCGCCGGAAGCAGCCGCCGAGCCGGTCGCCGAGGAGAAGCCCAAGAAGGCGAAGAAGGCCAAGCCGGCCGCCGAACCTGCGGCCCCGGTCGACCTGCCGGTTGCCGACAAGCCGAACACCAAGCGCAGCAAGGGCAAGAAGAAGTCGCGCGACGAGTACGAGGACGACGAGGACTAAGAGTCGCGCGCCGATCCGCAAGATCCTGAACCGCCCGCCCCCGCAAGGAGCGGGCGGTTCGCGTTTCGGGCCGACCGTGTTGGGAGTTAAACATTCTTGCGGGCCGACTGTCCTGCATTGCCCCCTATAGGGCATTCTCGCCACAGTCCCCAGCCATGCGTGATTCCCCTGGGGAACCTGCTTGCCATCCCACGCCTTCTTTAGAATAATTCTCGCATAAGAAGCCGGCGGAACAGGATGCCGGTCACGGGGCTGCCCGGTTCTTACTCATTCACCCCGTGAAAGGCTCGCTCCTGGCAGTCAACCGCCGGCGCTCGTCGCTGGGGGTGGAGTTTGGCCATGCGAATCCTGTCGCATTTCCTGCAGCAGATGATCCGGGTCGGCACGCTGGATCTCACCGACGCCTACGGCACAAGACACCGCTTCCAGGGCGGCCCGGGTCCGGCATCGGCCATCCGGCTGCACGACCCCAGCCTGCACTGGCGCCTGGCGACCAACCCGCGCCTGGCGCTCGGCGAAGCCTTCATGGACGGTACGCTGACGATCGAGGGCGGGGACCTCTACGGCTTCCTCGACCTCTGCGCGATCAACTACAACGGCTTTGCCGGCCACCCCCTGGCGAAGCTGGGAATCGGCCTCGGCTGGCTGACCCGGCGGCTGCGCCAGGTGAACCCGATCGGCCGGGCACGCCGCAACGTGGCCCACCACTACGACCTGTCGGACGAGTTCTACGAGCTGTTCCTGGACAATGACCGGCAGTACTCCTGCGGCTATTTCGCGTCCGAGGACGATGCCCTCCTCCAGGCGCAGGAAAACAAGAAGCGCCATATCGCCGCCAAGCTGCTGCTGCAGCCCGGGATGAAGGTGCTGGACATCGGCTGCGGCTGGGGCGGCATGGCGCTGTTCCTGGCCGAGCACTGCGGCGCCGAGGTGCTGGGGATCACCCTGTCCGAGCACCAGCTCGCCGTCGCCCGCCAGCGCGCGGAATCAAAGGGGCTTTCCGGCCGCGTGCGCTTCGCGCTGACCGACTACCGCCAGGTCGAAGGCCGGTTCGACCGCATCGTCTCGGTCGGGATGTTCGAGCATGTGGGCGTGCCGCAGTACCGCCAGTTCTTCGAAAAGGTCCGCGCCCTGCTGCCGGAAGAAGGCGTCGCGCTGCTGCACTCGATCGGCTGCATGTGGGGGCCGCACCCGATCGACCCGTGGATCGCCAAGTACGTGTTCCCGGGCGGCTACATCCCCGCCCTGTCCGAAGTGATGCCGCCGGTCGAGGACAGCGGCCTGTTTGCGACCGACGTCGAGCTCTTGTACCCGCACTACGCCCAGACGCTGCGCGCGTGGCGCGAGCGCTTCATGGCGAATCGCGACGCCGCGGCGCGGCTCTACGACGAACGCTTCTGCCGGATGTGGGAGTACTATCTGGTTTGCAGCGAGATCGCGTTTCGCCGATTGAACCATATGGTGTTCCAGATGCAGCTTGCGCGCGATCCGTTCGTGGTCCCCCCCACGCGCGACTACATCGGGGAAACAGAACGCGATCTCAAACCCTTGCGGCCCACGCTCGTGCCTGACCGCGCGACCGGCTGATCGCGCGGCGCATCCACCGCGAAATGCAAGCGCGAATCGACGCCTTTCGTCACGAACTTTTCCCCGCTATCCTCTCGTTGCAGTTCGCAATTCGCATGGCGCGCAACAAAACCGACCGATAGGTTGACGGGTAGATGAACGATGCGACGATAGCGCATCGGCACTGCCCAACCTTCCGGCGCCCGCCCCGACGCGGAATTGCCGACCGCCGCCCGATCAAGCCGTAACGTCCGACTGGAAGCGATGGAACCCTCGCGCACCGAGAACAATGTCACGCCGCTGCGTGGCACGGAGACCCCGACCCCGGCGCGGATCCCACCGCGCAACCTGGAAGCCGAGCAGGCGCTGCTGGGCGCCATCCTGATGAACAACCGCGCCTATGAGCGCGTGTCGGAGTTCCTGCGGCCCGAGCATTTCAGCGACCCCGCCAATGCCAAGATCTTCCAGGCGATGGCGCGGCTGATCGACCAGAACCAGATCGCCGACGTCGTGACGCTGAAGGCGCTGTTCGAGCGCGACCAGGAACTGACGGACATTGGCGGCGTAGGCTACCTGGCGCGGCTGGCGGGTTCGGCCATCACCATCATCAACGCGGGCGACTACGGCCGCACCATCCACGACGCGCATATCCGCCGCCAGCTCATCGACATCGGCGACCAGATGGTCAATGGCGCGTTCGACGCCGATATCGAGCTGACCGCCGTGGACCAGATCGAGAAGTCGGAGCAGCAGCTCTTCGACCTCGCCTCCACCGGCCAGGCCGAGGGCGGGTTCAAGCCGCTGGACGCGGCGGTCAAGACCGCGATCGGCATGGCCGAGGCCGCGTTCAAGCGCGCCGGCCGCGTCGTCGGCGTCACGACCGGGTTCCGCGACCTCGACTCGCGCCTCGGCGGCCTGCATCCCTCGGACCTCGTCATCCTGGCCGGCCGCCCTGCCATGGGAAAGACGGCGCTCGCCACCAACATCGCCTACAACGCGGCACGCGCGCGCATGGAGCGCGGCGAGGGCGAAGGCGCGGTGGTCGGGTTCTTCTCGATGGAAATGTCCTCCGAGCAGCTCGCCACCCGCTTGCTGTCGGAACGCGCCGAGATCGGCTCCGACCGCATCCGCCGCGGCGCGATCACCCAGGACGAGTTCCCGCGCGTCGTCCAGGCCGCCCAGGAGCTGCACCGCCTGCCGCTGCACATCGACGACACGCCGGCCTTGACCGTCAGCGCGCTGCGCACCCGCGCGCGCCGGCTGAAGCGCCAGCAGGGCCTGGGCCTGATCGTGATCGACTACCTGCAGCTCGCCCAGGCGTCGAAGGGCGGCCGGGCCGAGAACCGCGTGCAGGAGATCTCCGAGATCACCCGCGGCCTGAAGGCGCTGGCCAAGGAGCTGAACGTGCCGGTGATCGCGCTGTCGCAGCTCAGCCGCGCGGTGGAGCAGCGTGAGGACAAGCGCCCCCAGCTTGCCGACCTGCGCGAGTCGGGCTCGATCGAGCAGGACGCCGACGTGGTGATGTTCATCTACCGCCACGAATACTACCTGCAGCGCGAAGAGCCGCAGAAGCGCGCGGACGAGAGCGACGAGAAGTTCAACGACCGCGTCGAACGCTGGCAGGAGCGCGCCGAGGAAGCCCATAACAAGGCCGAGGTCATCATCGGCAAGCAGCGCCACGGCCCCACCGGCACCGTCAGCCTGTTCTTCGACGGCAACTTCACCAAGTTCGCCGACCTCGCCGACAGCGGCCACCTGCCGGACCAGCACTAGGGGCGGAGGCGCGCCCCGCTACGCCCGGACCGGCCGGCCCTCGATCGGGTAGGCCGGGTCGTTGTAGCCGGGCGTCGAGGAATGGCCGGTGACGACCATGCCGTCGATCAGCGCCTCGTCCTCCTTCGTGAACTTGTGTTCGAAGACGGTGAGGTATTCCTCGAGCTGCTCGGGCGTGCGCGGCCCGGCGATGACGCCGGTGATGAAGGCGTTATTGAGGACCCACAGCACGGCGAACTGGGTCGCGGTCATGCCGCGCTTCTCGGCATGGGCCTTCACCTTCTGCGCCAGGACGAGCGATTCCTCGCGCCATTCGGTCTGGCGGATTCGCGTGTCGTTGGTGCCGGCGCGGGTGTCGGCTGGCGGCGGCTTGCCGGGCTCGTACTTCCCGGTCAGGACGCCGCGCGCCACGGGGCTGTAGGGAAAGACGCCGAGGCCGAAGTGGTTGCAGGCCGGCAGGTGCTCGACCTCGGGCATGCGGTTGAAGGCGTTGTAGTAGGGTTGGCTGACCACCGGCCGGTCGATGCCCAGGTCAGCGCAGATCCGAACGATCTCGGCCAGCCGCCATGCGCGATGATTGCTGATGCCGAAGTAGCGGATCTTGCCCTGGCGGATCACGTCGCCGATCGCCGAGACCGTCTCCTCCAGCGGCGTCGAATGGTCCTCCTTGTGCAGGTAGAGGACGTCGATGTAGTCGGTGCCCAGCCGCCTCAGGCTGCCGGCGACCGCGTCCATGATCCACTTGCGCGACAGGCCCTGCTGGTTGGGCCCCTCGCCCATCTTGTTGGCGAGCTTGGTCGCCAGCACCCATTGCGGGCGCTCTTTGCCCAGGATGCGCCCGACGATCTCCTCGGACCTGCCTTCGACATAGGCGTCGGCGGTGTCGATGAAATTGACGCCGGCCTCCCTTGCGCGGGCGACCATGCGCGCCGCGACCGCTTCCTCCGTCCGGCCGCCGAACAGCATCGTGCCGAAGCAAATCGGCGACACTTTCAGGCCAGAACGGCCCAGGCTGCGAAACTCCATTTATTTCCTCCGTGGTGTTCCGCTAAACCTAGCCGCATGCCCGAGCCGTCGCTAGCTGCCGTTCTGACCATCGACCTGGACGCGATCCGGGCCAACTGGCGCAAGCTCGCCGAGCGCGTGCAGCCGGCGCAGTGCGCGGCGGTGGTGAAGGCCGACGCCTACGGGCTCGGTGTGTCGCGCGTCGGCCCGGCCCTGGCGCGGGCGGGCTGCCGGCACTTCTTCGTGGCCCAGCTTGCCGAGGGCGCGGCGCTGCGCCAGGCGCTGCGCGACAAGCCGACCAGCACAACCATCTACGTGCTGAACGGCCTGCTCGAGACCGACCGACTGTCGTTCGAGGTGCACGGGCTGGTGCCCTGCCTCAACGACCTCGGCCAGGTCGAGCGCTGGAGCGCGCTCGCCCGGCGCCGCGGCACGATGCTGCCGGCCGCGCTGCAACTCGACACCGGGATGAACCGGCTGGGCCTGCCGCGCACCGAGCTCGACGCGCTGGCCGCCGAGCCCGAGCGCCTCGCCGGGATCGACCTCCGGCTGATCATGAGCCACCTCGCCTGCGCCGACGAGCCGGACCACCCGATGAACCGGATCCAGCTCGACCGGTTCAAGCGCGCGGTGACGCGCCTGCCGCATGCCAGGGTCAGCCTTGCCGCCTCCTCGGGCATCTTCCTGGGCGGCGACTACGTCTTCGATCTGG
>JAEULC010000151.1 GCA_016792605.1 Rhodospirillales bacterium | reverse complement strand
TCCCACAGGTCGATGGTCAGGTTGTTGCGCTCGTCGCGGGCGTTGTTGCGCGCCGCCTTGAAGCAGGACGCGATGCTGGACGGGTTGTCCTCGTCCACCGTCATGAACCGCATCAGGTCGGTCATGCGCGCCTGGGGATGCGCCTCGGCGAAGGCCTTGTCCTGGCCGTAGATCAGCGGCACCGAGCGCCACTCGCGGTCCGAGCCCGAGAGCAGCGCCATGCGGTTCGTCGCCTCCAGCATGCGCGCGGTGTTCTCGGCGCGCTGGATGTAGCGCGCCATCCAGTAGAGGTTCTTGGCGGTCGAGCTGAGCATTCCCGTCAGGCCCCCAGAACCCAGGTGTCCTTGGTGCCGCCGCCCTGGCTGGAATTGACCACCAGCGAGCCGTCCTTGAGCGCCACGCGAGTCAGCCCGCCGGGCATTATCACCGTCTCCTTGCCGCTCAAGACGAACGGGCGCAGGTCGACATGGCGCGGCGCCACGCCCGAGTCGACGAAGGTCGGGCAGGTCGACAGCGCCAGCGTCGGCTGGGCAATGTAGTTGTCGGGATTGGCCTGCAGGAGCTGGCGGAACTCCTCGATCTCCGCCTTGGTCGAGGTCGGGCCGACCAACATGCCCTTGCCGCCCGAACCGTGGATCTCCTTCACGACCAGCTCGCCCAGGTGCTCCAGCACGTACTTGAAGTCATCCGGCTGGTCGCAGCGCCAGGTCGGCACGTTCTTCAGGATCGGTTCCTCGCCCAGATAGAACTTCACCATGTCGGGCACATAGAGATAGGTCGACTTGTCGTCGGCGATGCCGTTGCCCAGCGCGTTGACGATGTTGACCTGGCCCGCGCGGATCGCGCTGACGATGCCGGCGACGCCGAGCAGCGAGTCCGGCCGGAACGCCACCGGGTCCAGGAAGGCGTCGTCGACGCGGCGGTAGATCACGTCGACGCGCTGCGGTCCGCGCGTGGTGCGCATGAAGACCCGCGCGTCGTCGACGAACAGGTCGCTGCCCTCGACCAGCTCGATCCCCATCTCGTCGGCCAGGAAGGCATGCTCGAAATAGGCGCTGTTGTACTGGCCGGGCGTCAGCAGCACGACGGTCGGCTCGTCGCCCGAGCGGAACGAGACCGAGCGCAGCATGTTGAGCAGCTCTTCGGTGTAGCGCCCGACCGGCAGCACGACGTGCTTCTGGAACAGGTCGGGGAAGAGCCGCATCATCACCTCGCGGTTCTCCAGCATGTAGGAGACACCCGAGGGCGTGCGGCAATTGTCTTCCAGCACGTAGAACTCGTCCGGCCCGACGCGCACCAGGTCGATGCCGGCGATATGCGCGTGCACCTTGCCCGGCAGGTCGAGCCCCTGGGCCAGCGAGGTGAACTGCTCGTTCAGCAGCACCTGGCGCTCGGGCACGATGCCGGCCTTGCAGATCTCCCGGCCGTGATAGGCGTCGTAGAGGAAGGCGTTGAGCGCGGCGACGCGCTGGATCAGGCCCTTTTCCAGGAACTTCCACTCCGCCTGCGTCATCACCCGGGGGATCAGGTCGAACGGGATCGTGGTCTCGTGCCCCGCCGCCGCGCCATAGGCGCCGAAGGTGATGCCGTGGCGGCGGTAGAGCGCCTCGGCCTCGCGCCGCTTGGTCGCCAGCAGCGCCTCCGGCGTCTGGCGCAGCCATTCGGCGATGCCGGCATAGGGCGCACGCGTCGTCTGCTGACCTTGCTGCTGGCCGCCCCCGCCCTGCGCCTGGTACTGGGAACCGCCGTTCATCTCGTCGAAGAATTGCCGCTGGGCCACGCTCCCCCCTGCCTCGTCCCAAGCCGACCTGCATTCCCTGGCCGGTGCCTGAAAAGAATGCAAGCTCCGCGCCACAGCCCAGCCATCTTGGCACTGGACAGGGCCGCCCGCCACACCGTTAGGATGCCAGCCAGATCAAGGGATTGGGGGATTCCACGATGGCAGCGGACACTGCTGAGGAACGGATCGCCAGCTTGGGGCTGGACGTGCCCGACTTCGTGCGCGACGGGTACTACGGTGGCGGCTTCGGCACCATGAAGCCCTACCACCTCTCGGGCAGCCTGCTGTTCCTGTCCGGGCACGTGCCGCGTACGAACAAGGGCATCGTCCATCCCGGGCGGCTGGGCCGGAACGTCACGGTGAAGCAGGGCTACGAGGCCGCGCGGGTAACGGGGCTGAACGTGCTGGCCGGCATCCGCCAGGCGGTCGGCAGCCTGGAGCGCGTCACCTCGATCGTGCGCAGCCTGAACTTCGTCGTCTGCACCGAGGACTTCACCGAGGTCCACAAGGTGTCGAGCGGCATGAGCGACCTGTTCGTCGAGGTGTTCGGCCCCGAGCGCGGCCTGGGCGGCCGGGCGACGATCGGCGTCATGGCGCTGGCCAACGGCCACTGCTTCGAGACCTGGGTGACGGTGGAGGTAGCGTGATGAAGATCAAGGACGTCGCCTGCTACCTGCTCGACGCGCCGCTCGAGCGGCCCTTCGCCTACTCGCAGGCCTGGTTCGAGCGCCGCACGGCGCTGCTGGTCGAGATCACCGCGGACGACGGCACCTCGGGCTGGGGCGAATGCTTCGGGCCGATGACCAAGGCCATGGCCGGCGCGGTCGACTTCCTGAAAACGTCGCTGATCGGCCAGGATCCCTTCGCCATCGAGGCGCACTGGGAGGCGATGTACAACCGCACCCGCGACCACGGGCAGAAGGGCATCGCCATCGAGGCGATCAGCGGCCTGGACATCGCGCTGTGGGACCTGAAGGGCAAGGCGCTGAACCTGCCTGTTCACCGGCTGATGGGTGGGCCGATGCGCACCAGGCTGCAGGCCTATGCCACCGGCTTCTACCGCACGCGCGACCCGGACCAGCTCTCGATGCTCGTCGCCGAGGCCGAGCGCCATGTCGCCGACGGGTTCGGCGCCTTCAAGCTGAAGCTCGGCTTCGGCCTCAAGAGCGACATCGAGCTGTGCGAGACCGTCCGACGCAAGGTCGGCGACCGGGTCGCGATCATGATCGATGCCAACCACGCCTACGACGCCGCCAACGCCGGCAAGCTTGCCCGCGCCATCGAGCCGCTCGACATCGGCTGGTTCGAGGAGCCCTGCGTGCCCGAGGACATCGAGGGCTACAAGCAGCTCAAGTCCCAGACCACGATCCCGATGGCCGGCGGCGAGGCCGAGTTCACGCGCTGGGGCTTCCGCCGCCTCTTGGCCGAGCGCGTGGTCGACGTGGCGCAGCCCGACACCTGCGCGGTCGGCGGCATCTCGGAGTGCAAGAAGATCGCCGACATGGCGACGGCCTATGGCGTGCGCTGCATCCCGCATTGCTGGGGCACGGGCATCGCCGTCGCCACCGCGCTGCAGGTCCTGGCCGTCATGCCACGCACCCCGCCCGGGCTGCACCCGATCGAGCCGCTCCTGGAGTTCGACCGCTCCGAGCATCCCTACCGCATGGCGATCCTGAAGACGCCAATCGTGCCCGAGAACGGCTGGGTAGACGTGCCTACCGGCCCGGGCCTGGGAATCGAGATCGACCGCAAGACGGTGGAGAAATACCGCGTCGGCTAGGCGCTACTTCGCCCGCAGCTTCTCCAGCCCCTTCCAGTCGAAGGCGACGCCGTGGCCCGGGCGCTCGGACGCGATCGCCTTGCCGTCCACGATCGGCAGCTTGTCGGCGATGTACAG
>JAEULC010000178.1 GCA_016792605.1 Rhodospirillales bacterium | reverse complement strand
TCCCAGGGATCGACCGAGGCTTCGCCGTTGACCATCCATTCCGCGAGCAGCTTGCCGGCGCCGCCGGCCGCCGTGATGCCGAAGCTGAAGCCCTCGGCCAGCCAGTAGTTGCGCAAGCCGGGCGCCGGGCCGATCAGCGGGCTGCCGTCGGGCGTGTAGGGGATCGGGCCGTTGACGCAGTCCTTGATGCCGACGCGGCCGAGCATCGGCACGCGCTTGATCGCGGCGTCGATATGCACCTGCAGCCGGTCGATGTCCGGCGGCAGCAGCTCCTGGCCGAAGGCCTCGGGCACCCCGTCCACCGCCCAGGCGGGCGCGCCTTTCTCGTACGGCCCCACGATCAGGCCCTGGCGCTCCTCGCGCAGGTAGTAGGACTGGTCGCTTTCGCGCAGCACCGCCATCTCGGGCAGGCCCTGCTCCTTGCGCTTCACCAGCTCGTCGCACGGCTCGGTGACGATGAACTGGTGCTCGACCGGGATCACCGGGATGTCCAGGCCGACCATCGCCGCGATCTGGCGCGCCCAGGAGCCGGTCGCGGTCACCACATGCTCGGCCGTGATGTCGCCCTTGCTGGTCTTGACCAGCCATTCGCCGCTGGGAAGCTGCTGGATGCCCGTCACCTTGGTCTGGCGGTTGATCTCGGCGCCGCGCGCCCTTGCCGCCTTGGCCAGCGCCATGGTCACGTCGACCGGCGCCACGTGCCCGTCCTGGGGATGGAACAGCGCGCCGACGATGCCGTCCGTGTCGCAGAGCGGCCACAGCTCCTTCACGCGCTTAACATCAATGATCTCGAACGGCACGCCGATCGTGTTCGCCGTGGCGCAGTAGCGGTGGTACTCGTCCATCCGCTCCTTGTTGGTCGCCAGGCGCAGATTGCCGGTCTTGTGGAACGAAACGGCCTGGCCGGTCTCGGCTTCGAGCGACTGGTAGAGGTCGACGCTGTACTTGTGGAGCTGGCCGACCGAGTAGCTCATGTTGAACAGCGGCAGAAGGCCGGCGGCATGCCAGGTGGAGCCCGCGGTCAGCTCGTTCATCTCGATGAGCGCCACGTCGGTCCAGCCAAACTTGGTCAGGTGGTAGGCGATGCTGACGCCGACGATGCCGCCGCCGATGATGACCACGCGCGCATGCGATTTCATGTCTAGGAGTTCCCCTGCCAAGCGCCCTCGGCGGCCAGGGCCGCCTCAAGGCTGCATCGGGCGCCGCGGCGCCCCGCCTTGGCTATAGAAACTCCGCCACCCGGTTGTCAAAGCGCGACATCGGGTGTCGGGAACAGCCTCGTTCGGGGAATTGGGGGCGTCAGCCCAGCGCCTTGTCGACCTTGATGCGCAGCTGGTCGGCGCGATTGGGGTTGCTGAGGATCTCCAACATGCGGATGGCATGGACCAGCATGGCGCGCCGCACCGCGGCGTCGCCCGCCGTCTCGCCAAGCAGCTTGTCGGTCGCGCCCTCGACCGCCTTGGCCAGGCCGTTGAGCTTCTCGGTGACCTCGCCGAGCAGGCCGAGCGCCTGGGCGCAGCCCGCGCACTGGCGCAGCGCCTGGGCGTGAGTTTCGGCTCGGCCCATCGCCTCGAAGCCCTGTGCAGGATCGGTGGGAACGCCCGCCAGGGCGGCCAGGACCACGTCGTCGGCCTTGCCCATGATCGCCCCGCGCACCGCGGCCACGACGCCTTCCTTGATGCGCGCCATGGCATCGCCAGCCGAGCCCTCGCCCGCCGGCGGCATCTCGCCCAGCGCCTGGATGCGCTCGGCGGTCTCCTCCGCGATCGCGGCGACCTGGCCCGGCGGCAGGGCCGTCGCCGGCGTATTCGCCGTCATCGCGGTTATCCGCTGCTGCAGGTCCGAGAGCATCTCCGCCCTGACGGCCGCGCCGAGCTTGCGCGCGCGCAGGTCGGTACCCGCCAGCCCCGCCAGGCCCTGCAGCAGTTCGGCGGGGTCGGCGACCCGCGCCAGCAGGACACGCAGCAATTGCGGCAGGCGCGTCGGCAGCTTGACGGTGTCGAACACCTCGAGGATTCCGGCAAGCCGCTGCGGCGTGATGTCGAGGACGGGCTTCGGGCTGAGGAAGCCGCGCAACTGCATGATCCGCGCGGCCACCTGCATCGACAGGCCGATCTCGACCAGGTCGGTGAAGCACTGGTCGCCGCCAAGTTTCTCCGCCATGCGGGCGCGCTCGGCCGGATCGGCCTCGGCACGCGCGAGCAAGGTCGCCAGGGCTGCATCGGCCGCGGGCCACAATTCCTTGCCCAGATCGAACAGGATGCCGTGGTCGCGGGTCGCGACCGCGTCGACCTTCGGGCCCAGCCCGTCGCGCAGCGCCGCCGGCAACTGCTCCTCCACCAGCTTCCAGCACGGGCGGATCGAGCTGCGCAGGATGGAGCCGGCACGCGGCGGCACCGACCCGTCGGCCAGGAAATCCTCGAACGGGACGCAGAACAGGCGCTCCATCGTCAGCGGCCGGAAGGGCTGCGAGACTTTGAGGCGCGGCCGGATCATGTCGAAGGCGTTGAGGCTCAGCGAGTCGCCGCCCTGGGTGTCGCGCGCCTTGGACAGCACGCCCACCAGCTTGCCGAGCTGGTCTTCCGACAGGTCGAACTGTTTCTCGCCCAGCGCGCCGACATGGGCGGCGATCGCCGGCGTGGCCGGAGCGGCGGATGCGGCCGGCTTGGGCTTGCCGATATCGGTGACGGCGCCGGTGCGCCAGTCCTGATTCATCGACAACCGGCCGAGCTTCGCCGTGCGCTCGGCCGCCTTCACGGCGGCGGGCGGCGGGGTTGCCTTGCGGATGCGGTCGGGATAGGCGTCGGCGATGGCGTGCACCGCTGTCACCTGGATCGGGCGCGAGGCCTGGGCCGCGTCCCGCCAGCGGTCGATATGGTGGTCCCAGCCGTCGAGCATCCAGCAGAGCTGGTCGACCAGCAGCGCGATCTCGGCCTTGGCCTCTTCCCAGCGCACCAGGGTGCTGACGAATTCCGTCGCGTAGCCGTCGAT
>JAEULC010000047.1 GCA_016792605.1 Rhodospirillales bacterium | reverse complement strand
CGACCACCCGCTGGTGGGCGAGGTGCGCGGCACGGGCCTGATCGGCGCGATCGAGCTGGTGAAGGACAAGGCGACCAAGGAGTCCTTCGACGTGAAGCTGGGCGTGGCGCCCTACCTGGTGAAGCGCGCCCAGGCGCACGGGGTGATCCTGCGCGCCGTCGCCGGCGACAATGTCGGCTTCTGCCCGCCGCTGATCGTGAACGAGAGCGAGATCGGCATGATGCTCGAGCGGTTCGGCAAGGCGCTGGACGACACCGTCGCCTGGATCAAGGAAAACGGCTACGCCAAGGCGGCCTGATTCCGGTCTATAAAGGACGGCGCCCGGTTTCGGCCGGGCGCCGTTTTCTTTGGCAGGCACCCATGGACTACGATCAGTTCTTCAAGCGGTCGCTGGAGGACCTTCGCCAGGAAGGGCGCTATCGCGTCTTCGCCGAGCTGGAGCGCAAGGCCGGGCGGTTTCCGCGCGCGCTGCGCTACCCCACGGGCGGCGGTGCCAACGCGCCGGTCGAGATCACGGTCTGGTGCAGCAACGACTACCTGGGCATGGGCCAGCACCAGGCGGTGCTCGATGCCATGCGCGACGCGGTCGGCCGCTATGGCGCCGGCGCGGGCGGCACGCGCAACATCTCCGGCACGCATCACGCCTCGATCGAGCTGGAGCGCGAGCTCGCCGACCTGCACGGCACCGAGGCGGCGCTGGTCTTCACCTCGGGCTATGTCGCCAACCAGGCGGCGCTGGGCACGCTGTGCGGCCGGCTTCCGAACTGCGCGGTGTTCTCCGACGCGTCGAACCACGCCTCGATGATCCACGGCATCAGGGACAGCCGCGCCGAGAAGCACATCTTCGGCCATAACGACGTCGCCGACCTGGAGCGCAAGCTGGCATCGGTCGCGCGCGACCGGCCCAAGGTCGTCGCCTTCGAGTCGGTCTACTCGATGGACGGCGACATCGCGCCGATCGGCGAGCTGGCGGCCGTCGCGCGCAAGTACGGCGCGCTGACCTATCTCGACGAGGTCCATGCCGTGGGCATGTACGGGCCGCGCGGCGCCGGCGTCGCCGAGCGCGACCGCGTGACCCGCGAGATCGACGTCATCGAAGGCACGCTCGGCAAGGCCTTCGGCGTGATGGGGGGGTACATCGCCGGCTCGGCCGCGATCATCGATTTCGTGCGCAGCCATGCCGGCAGCTTCATCTTTACGACCGCCCTGCCGCCGGCCGTGACCGCCGGGGCGGCGACCGCGATCCGGGTGCTGAAAAGCGCCGAGGGCCAGGCGCTGCGGGCGCGGCACCAGGAGCGCGCCCAGACCCTGATGCGCCGGCTGGCCGAGCGCGGCCTGCCGGTCATGCCGTCGCAGAGCCACATCGTGCCGGTGCTCGTCGGCGACGCCGCGCTCTGCAAGCAGGTCAGCGACCTGCTACTCGACCAGCACCGTATCTACGTGCAGCCGATCAACTACCCGACCGTGCCGCGCGGCACCGAGCGCCTGCGCTTCACCCCCACGCCCCTGCACAGCGATGCCGATATCGACCACCTGGTCCGGGCGCTGGAATCGGCCTGGGATGCCTTGAAGCTCAAGCGCTTGGCAACCGCCGCCGCGCAGTAGCGGGCGACGGCCGGAACTCGTTGTTGCGAATCATTCGCAATTAATGCTGGACTTCGGCGCCTAACGGCCGTACATGTGTAATCCATTGGCGTTGGACGGACGTACCTTTGCCTATGCTACGCGACAACAGCCTGATCCCGATCGAAGCCGTGCGCCTGTGCGCGCTCGGGCGCCTGATGCAGGGCGAGCTTGCCTATGGCGAGCTGGCGGGCGAGGTGCGGCACTTCGTCAGCCGCATGGTCGGCCCGTCGCTGGACCTGCTCGGGACCTCGATCGAGCTGCTGCGCCTCGAGGGCCTGCTGGAGGCGGCCGGCGGCAAGGGCGCCGACGATCCGTCCCGCCTGCTGCGCATCACCGACGCCGGGCGCGAGGCCTTCCGCGACCTGATGCGGGCCCGGGTGCGGATGCCCGGCAGCGATGTCGGCAAGCTGGTCCTGGCGCTGAAGCTGCGCTTCCTCGACCTGCTGACGCCCGAGGATCGCGACGAGCAGATCGACCTGATGGAAGACGTCCACGCCCAGGAGCGCGCGCGCTTGGTCGACCTGCGCCAGCGCTCCGAGGATCACCTGGCCGCCTGGCTGGACCTTGAGATCGCCCAGATCGACCAGCGTCTCGCCTGGTTCGAAACCTTCCGCCGCTCCGCGTGACCGTCCGCCCATGACCGTTCTTCGGCCGCAGGTTGACTGCGTCGTCGACGCCAAGGCGACCGTGGCCGAATGCCCTGTCTGGAGCGACGCCGAACAGGCGCTCTACTGGGCCGACATCTATCGCTGCGCCCTGAACCGCTACGATCCGTCCTCGGGCAAGAACACGTTCTGGCAGCTCCCGGGCCCGCTCGGCTCCTTCGCCCTCCGCCGGAACGGCGGAATCCTTGTGGCGCTCAACACCGGCCTGCATTTCTTCGACACCAGGACCAACGCCATCGAGCCGCTGGTCGATCCCGAGATGGCGGTGCCGGACTCGCGGCTCAATGACGGCAAGTGCGACCGCGCGGGCGCCTTCTGGGTCGGCAGCATGAAGGACCCGATCGAGCCCTTTCGCGCGACCAGCGCCTTCTACCGCTTCGCGCCCGACCGCACGCTCAAGACCATGATCCCCGGCACCATCGTCTCGAACGGCCTGGGCTTCAGCCCGGACAACAAGAAGATCTACTGGGCCGACACCCACGGCACGGTGCGCAGCGTCTTTGTCGCCGACCACGATCCGGCCGACGGCGCGCTGTCGAACAAGAAGCTCTTCCTCGACACGAAGAGCCAGGCCGGCCGGCCTGACGGCGCGACGGTGGACGCCGAGGGCTGCTACTGGATGGCGGCGATCGACAGCGGCTCGCTGCAACGCTACACGCCCGAGGGCAAGCTCGACCTGACGGTGGAACTGCCGCCCGAACTCCAATGGCCGACCATGCCGGCCTTCGGCGGCAGGAACCACGACACGCTCTACTTCACCACACTCCGTCGCCACGCCCTGCCGCCGGAAGGCCAGGGCCAGTCCGGCGGCGTCTTCGTCACCCGCGTCCCGGGCGTGCAGGGCCTGCCGGAGCCGATGTTCGCGGGGTGAGCGATCAGGGCTTCCAATCGTTGGGGCTATCAATCGCCAGCAGCCTCAGAAGCCGTGGTCCGCCGCCGTGCATCTCGCCCTGAGGCCACGACAGCTCCCAATACTGCCCGGTCTCACGATGCTGAAAGAGCTTCAGCCAGCCCGATTCGTCAGCAGAAATCTGCTTCAGCTCACTCTCCAGCATCCGGTCGATACGCTTCGCGTCACCGCCAGCGACCATTCTTCGACGGAAGAAGGATCGCCGCCAGATATCGCGAAGCTCCGTCACTACTTCCCGCGCAGCGCGCCCAGCCGCAGGCGCAGCGCGTTCAGCTTGATGAAGCCTTCCGCGTCGCGCTGGTCGTAGGCGCCCTGGTCGTCCTCGAAGGTCACGTGCTTCAGGCTGTAGAGGCTGCGCGGCGACTTGCGGCCGACGACCGTGGTGTTTCCCTTGTAGAGCTTGAGCCGCACCGTGCCGTAGACATTGTCCTGGCTCTTGTCGATCAGCGCCTGCAGCATCTCGCGCTCGGGCGAGAACCAGAAACCGTAATAGATCAGCTCGGCGTAGCGCGGCATGATCTCGTCCTTCAGGTGCGCGGCGCCGCGATCGAGCGTGATGCTCTCGATGCCGCGATGGGCGGCGTAGAGGATCGTGCCGCCAGGCGTCTCGTAGACGCCGCGGCTCTTCATGCCGACGAAGCGGTTCTCGACCAGGTCCAGCCGGCCGATGCCGTTGGCCTTGCCGAGCGCGTTGAGCTTGGTCAAGAGCGTCGCCGGCGACATCTTCTTGCCGTCGATCGCGACCGCGTCGCCCTTCTCGAACTCGATCTCGACATAGGTCGGCTTGTCCGGCGCCGCCTCGGGCGAGATGGTGCGCTGGTAGACGATCTCGTCGGCCTCGACCCACGGGTCCTCCAGCACCTTGCCCTCGCTGGAGGAGTGCAGCAGGTTCGCATCGACCGAGAACGGCGCGTCGCCGCGCTTGTCCTTGGCGATCGGAATCTGGTGCTGCTCGGCGAACTCGATCAAGCGGGTGCGCGAGGTCAGCTCCCATTCGCGCCAGGGCGCAATCACCTTGATGCTGGGCTGCAGCGCGTAGTAGGTCAGCTCGAACCGCACCTGGTCGTTGCCCTTGCCGGTCGCGCCATGGGCCACGGCGTCGGCGCCGACCTGGCGCGCGATCTCGATCTGGCGCTTGGCGATCAGCGGCCGCGCGATCGAGGTGCCGAGCAAATACTGGCCCTCGTAGAGCGCGTTGGCGCGGAACATCGGGAACACGAAGTCGCGCGTGAACTCCTCGCG
>JAEULC010000489.1 GCA_016792605.1 Rhodospirillales bacterium | reverse complement strand
GCACTGCAGCTGCTCGGCGGCGCGTGTCTTGAGCTGCGCGATCATCTGCTGGCAGGCGTCGTAGACCGCGGCCGCCATGGTGCGCGTGACGCGGCTGCCGGCGGAGATGTTGGTGAAGGCCACCGACTTGGTGTCGGCCATCTGCACATGCACATCCTCGGGCGCAAGGCCGAGGGTCTCGGCCGCGACCTGTGCCATCGCGGTGCGGGTGCCGGCGATGTCGACTGCGCCGACTGTTACCATGGCCCGCGCGTCGCCGGTCAGCGAGATGTGGCAGGCGGAGGTCATCGACGTGCCGCGCCAGTAGCCGATCGCCAGGCCGCGGCCGCGCGGATTGCGGCCCGGTGCCAGGGGCTCGGTCCAGCAGGGATGCGCGGCGACCCGCGCCAGGATGGCGTCCAGCGCGATCGGCGGGAAGGGCGTGCCGATCACCATCGGGCTGCCCGTGGTCGATGCATTGCGCTGGCGGAATGCCACCGGGTCCATGGACAAGCGCTCGGCCATCTCGTCCATCGCCTGCTCGACGGCGAAGGCGGCCTGCGGGCCGCCGGGTGCGCGGTACGACTCGGCCCGCGGCTTGTTGGTGACGATGCCGAGGCCTTCGAGGTGCAGGTGCGGGCACTGGTAGAGATTGGCCGAGGCCTGGAGCTGCAGATTGGTGTCGACGCCTGGCAGGCCGCCGGAATCGAACAGGTAGCGCGCCTGGATCGCCGTCAGCGTTCCGTCGCGGCGGGCGCCGACCTTGACCTCGATCTCGGCGCCCGGCGCCATGCCGGTGCCGACCATCACTTCGCTGCGGCTCAGCACGATCTTCACCGGCCGCCCGCATTTTTCCGCCAGCCTGGCGGCGACCGGCTCGATATGCGCGTAGATCTTGCCGCCGAAGCCGCCGCCGATTTCCAGCGGCACGATTTTGAGCTGGGACTGCGGCTTGCCGAGGATCGCGGCGAGCTGCAGCTCGAGCATGAACGAGCCCTGTGTCGAGGCCCACACCGTCGTCATGCCGTTTGGGCTCACCTCCGCCACGGTGGCGTTGGGCTCGATGTAGCCTTGGTGGGCGACGTCGATGGTGAAGCGCCGCTCGACCACCTCGTCCGCCTCGGCAAAGCCCCGCGCGACATCGCCGTGGGCGAACACCGTCTTGTTGGCGATATTCGACGGGCGCGCCGGCTTGGGCTCGACGCCCTTGGTGAAGCAGTCCTCGTGCAGGATCGGCGCGTCGGGCCGCAGCGCGGCACCGATGGTCATGACTGGCGGCAGGACCTCGTATTCCACCTCGATCAGGTCGAGCGCCGCTTCGGCGACATGCGGGTCGGTCGCCGCCACGGCCGCGACCGGCTGTCCGATCCAGAACACCTTGCCCTGCGCCATGTTCATGCGCGCCAGGTGCCGGGCATCGGTGAAGCCCTCGCCGATCTGCACCGTGGTGCCTTCGGGTATCTCGGGAAAGTCCGCGGCGGTGATCGCGGCACAGACGCCTTTCAGCGTCAGTGCCTTCGAGACGTCGACGCGCAGGATGCGCGCATGCGCGTGCGGGCTGCGCTTGATCCTGCCGTGCGCCAGGCGCGGGAGCAGGAAGTCCGCGGGATAGACCGCGCGGCCGGTAACGCGCTCCTTTGCGTCGACCCGCGGCAGCCGCTTGCCGACGACCTTCAACTCGCTATCCATTCGGTCGGCCTGCGGCGGCGGCTTGCACCGCCTCGACGATCTTGTCGTAGCCGGTGCAGCGGCAGAGGTTGCCCGCCAGCGCCGCGCGGATCTCGTGCGCCGACGGGTGCGGATTGCGCTCCAGCAGCGCCTTGGCCGACAGCACGACGCCGGGCGTGCAGAAGCCGCATTGCGTGCCGCCGGCCTCGATCAGCGCCTCCTGCACGCGGTCGAGCCGGCCGCCTGCGGCCACCGCCTCGATCGTCTTCACGTCGCAGCCCGCGACCTCCAGGGCCAAGACGATGCAGGCATTGACCGGGGCGCCGTCCAGCAGGACCGTGCAGGCGCCGCAATTGCCGTTGCCGCATCCTTCCTTGGTGCCGGTCAGGCCCAGCCGGTCGCGCAGCAGGTCGAGCAGCGTGTCGCGCGTGTCGACCACGACCGACACGGTTTCGCCGTTGACGATGAAATCCTGTTCGCGCTTCACGCCATCTCCCACGTCATGCCACGTCGACCGGACTGCCGAACTGCGCGCAGCAATCCGCCAGCGCGCGGCGCGTCAGGACGCGGACCAGCTCCTGCCGGTACCCGGCCGAGCCGCGCGTGTCCGAGATCGGCCGTGCGTCCTGCGCCGCCAGGATCCCGGCCTCGTCGAGCAGCGCGGCGGACGGAATCTCCCCGACGAGGCGCCGTTCGGCTAGTGGCGCGCGGATCGGCGTGGGCGCGACAGAGGCGAGGGCGACGCGCGCCTCGGTCACGACCCCGCGCTCGTCCCGGCGCAGCCATGTTCCCGCGCCCGCCACGGCGATATCCATCTCGCGCCGCGGGGTGAAGCGCAGGTACTTCGCGGCGCTGCGCGCGGGCGGCGGCGGCAGGACGATCGCCAGCAGCAGCTCGCTCTCGGCCAGCCTCGTCCTGCCCGGCCGCTCGAACAGCGCCTCGACGGGCTCGGTGCGCCGGCCCTGCGGCCCGGCGATCGCGGCCTGCGCGCCCAGGCAGATCAGCGCGGGAATCGCGTCGGCGGACGGCGCAGCGTTGCAGACATTGCCGCCGATGCTGGCGCGGTTCTGGATCTGGTAGCTGCCGATCATCCGGCCGGATTCGACGATGGCCGGGTAGCGCGCCAGGGCGGGATGCGCCGCCATCCGGGTGACGCTGAGCGCCGCGCCGATGCTGATTCCGCCGTCCGGCATCGGCGTCACCGCCGTCAGCTCGGGAATGCGCTTCACGTCGACCACATGGCCGACCGCGCGCCGCCCCTCGCGCATCTGTACGATGAGATCGGTGCCGCCGGCCAGGGGCCGGGCGCCGCCGGCGAGCAGCGCGACGGCCTCGGCGATCGTGGTGGGCGCGCTGAATTCGAACTCTTTCAAGCCATCACGCTATGAGCTGGAACGACCGCCGGCAATCATCGCCAGCGCCGGCACGCAAACAGGGCGCGAGAATCGACCGGACTTCCTTGAAAAACAAGGAAAATATGCGCGTGCGGCACTGCTCCGGCAGGAATCTGGCTCGCAAGCCGATGCGGCGCCTGTTTCTGCCTTGGTCAAAGCGGCCGGAGGAGCGGCGAGGTCGGCACAAGCTCGCTCATCGTTTCCGTCACGGTCTGCACGAATTCCTGCGCCGCGATGGAAAGCGGCCGGTTCGGCGGAAAGACCAGCCGGGGCCGCATCTCAATCAACGGCGTCAGCGGCAGGATCGTCAGCTCCGGAAACAACCCGCTCAGCATCGTGAACGGATCGATCAGGGGTATGCCGATCCGATGCTTGGTCAGGAGGCACGCGACGAGCGACTGGTTGGTGGCGATCGAGATCGTCATCGGCAGGCCGAGCGCGCCGATCTGGCGCCGGATCTCGTGGCCGACCACGGTGTGCTCGTGGAAGGCGATGATCTGCTCGCCCACCAGGTCGCGCAGGTCCACCGTCTTCTTGCGGGCCAGCGGATGGTCGCGCGGCAGGACGCAGCCGATGAAGGCGCGGCACAGTTCGCGCGCCTCCAACGCGCCTTCCAACGAGGCGCCATCCGTCAGGCCGATATCGACCTGATTGTTCGCCACCTCCTCGATCACCTGCCGGGTGGCGAGCGCCAGGACCTGGACTGTCACATTCGGGCGCTTCTTCCGATACCTCGCGATCGCCGCGGCGGTGACGGAGGTGCTGATCGTCGTCGCCGTGGCGATCGCGATTCGGCCGACCGCCGCGCCGGCGATCTCCGCCGCAAGCCGCTCCACATCCTCGACCGTCCGGAAGACCTGGTCGACCTTCGGCATCAGAAGCGCACTTTCCGGCGTGGCCTGCAGCCGCCCCTTGATCCGCTGGAACAGGGGCACGCCGATCTCGCGTTCGATCGCTTGAAGGGACTTCGTGACGGCGGGTTGTGACACGTTCAGCGTTCGCGCCGCCGCGGAAACGCTGCCCGTCCGCATGACAGCGCGGAACACCGTCAAATGGCGGACATTGATTTTCGGGCCGGTGGTTCCGGGGCGGCGCATTATTAAATTATATAACTTTTTGGAATTTTCCTCCTGCCAAGAATGTATTTTTGTTAAGGCCTCCTTGTGCTTACCGTTGCCGTGTCGGTACCGGGACAATGGGGACTCGCATGGCGGTGGCACAGCAGACGCAGACGGGAAACGCGTGGGGCGTGGAGCTTCCGAAGCAGGCCTTCATCGGTGGCCGCTACGTCGACGCCCGGGACGGCAAGCAGCTTCCCTGCGTGTTCCCCGGCACCGGCAAGACGATCGGCCAGGTCGCCGCCTGTGACAGCGCGGACGTCGACGTTGCCGTCCGCTCGGCGCGCAAGAGCTTCGACTCGGGCGCGTGGTCGCGCATGGCGCCGCAGGATCGTCGCAAGGTGCTGATAAAGCTCTCCGAACTGATACTGTCGCATCGCGACGAGCTCGCCACGCTGGAGACGCTCAACGTCGGAAAGCCGTTCCTCAACGCCAAGAATGGCGACATTCCCTCGGCCGCGAGCTGCATCGGCTGGTTCGGCGAGGCCATCGACAAGATCTACGGCGAGGTCGGCCCGACGCCGGCCGACCTGACCGCCGTCATCACCCGCGAGCCGCTGGGCGTCGTCGCCGCCATCGTGCCCTGGAACTATCCCCTGTCGATGGCTGCCTGGAAACTCGGGCCGGCGCTTGCCGCCGGAAACTCGGTGGTGCTGAAGCCGGCCGAGCAGTCGCCCTACACCGCGCTCCGGATCGCGGCCTTGGCGATGGAGGCCGGCCTTCCCGAAGGCGTCCTGAACGTCGTCTCGGGCTACGGCGAGACCGCCGGCCAGGCGCTCGGCCGCCACATGGACGTGGATTGCGTCACGTTTACCGGCTCGACCGAAGTCGGCAAGCTGTTCATGCGCTATGCCGGCGAAAGCAATGCCAAGCGGGTCAGCCTGGAGCTGGGCGGCAAGTCGCCGCAGGTCGTCCTCGCCGACAGCGACATCGACGCCGCTGCCCAGGGCGTGGCCGCCGGCATCTTCGCCAACGCCGGCCAGGTCTGCAATGCCGGCTCGCGGCTGATCGTCGACCGCGCGGTCAAGGACGAACTCCTCGACCGCATCGTCAAGTATGCAAAGGGGTTGCGCATCGGCGACCCGTTCCACGCCGATACGAAGCTCGGGCCGCTCGTCAGCCAGGAACAGCACGCGCGCGTGCTGTCCTACATCGAGCACGGCAAGCAGCACGGCGCCAAGGTCGTCACGGGCGGCGGCAGGGTAGCGGCCCTGGGCGAGGGCTTCTTCGTCGAGCCGACGGTCTTCGACGGTGTCACCAACGACATGAAGATCGCCCAGGAGGAGATCTTCGGGCCGGTCCTGTCCACGATCACGTTCAAGGACTTCGACGAGGCGCTGGCCATCGCCAACGACACGATCTACGGACTCGCCGCCGGGGTGTGGACGAACGACATCCGCAAGGCCCAGCGCGCCGCCAAGGCGATCCGCGCCGGCGTGGTGTGGGTGAACTGCTTCGACCGCGGCAACATGTCGGTGCCCTTCGGCGGCTTCAAGCAGTCGGGCCATGGCCGCGACAAGTCCCTGCACGCCATCGACAAGTACACCGATTGGAAGGCAGTCTGGTACGCGTCGTAAGGCGCCGCGCCCGATGCGTCGACAACAGGTAGCAAGCGCGGTCGTGCCGTCGGTGGCGGAGCGCCGGCAGCGGATCGAGCGCGAGCCGCTGCCGCGCAACATCGCCGACCTCGTCGCGACGGCCTCGGCGGACGGCGGCGACAGGCTGCTGTGGGACTTCTTCGAGTCCGGCGAGAAGCTCACCTACGCGGAACTGAAGCCGCGGGTCTTTGCCCTTGCGGCCGGGTTGATGTCGCAGGGTATCCGCAAGGGCACGCATGTGGCCGTCATGCTGCCCAACAGGGCCGCCTTTCCGCTGACCTGGCTCGCCATCGGCAGCATCGGGGCCGTCATGGTGCCGATGAACAACAGCTACAGCGACCGCGAGATTGCCTATGTCGTCGGCAACAGCGAAGCGACCTACGTCGTGGTCGACGATTCCTGCCTCGAGGCGGTGGATCGCGTCGTGGCCGGCGGCCAGGTGAAGGCCACTCCCGATCGGGTCATTGTTGCGGGCGACGCGCCCGCGGGGCGCGTTTCCCTCGAAGCGCTCATGCAGCACGACGCGGCTACGTTCCAGCCGCCGGATGTCGGCCACGACGATCTGCTGAACATCCAGTACACCTCGGGCACCACCGGGTTTCCGAAAGGCTGCATGCTGACGCAGCGCTACTGGATCAGCGCCGGAAAGGTGAACGCCTTCCGCGACGGCCGGACGTACCGACATATCCTGGCCTCGACGCCGTTCTACTATATGGATCCGCAGTGGCTGCTACTGATGACCGTGTATCAGCGCGCCACCCTCCATGTCGCATTCCGCCAGAGCGCCTCGCGCTTCATGGAATGGGTGCGCGAGTACGGGATCGAGTTCTGCCTGCTGCCCCGGGTGATCCTGAAGCAGCCGGCCCACCCGGACGACCGCAACAACAAGATCATCCGATCGAACGTGTACGGGATCTCGAAGGCGGCGCACTTGGAAGTCGAGGAACGCTTCGATCTCTGCGCGCGCGAGGCGTTCGGCATGACGGAGATCGGTCCGTCGATGTTCATGCCGATCGAGGCCGCGAACATGGTCGGGTCGCAATCCTGCGGCATTCCATGTCCGTTTCGCGAGTGCAGGGTCGCGGACGAGGCCGGAAACACCGTGCCGGCCGGGACGATCGGCGAGCTTCTCGTGCGCGGTCCCGGAATCCTGAAGGGCTACTACAACAACCCGGAAGCCACGCAGAAGGCCTTTCATGGCGACTGGTTCCGCACCGGCGACCTGTTCCGCATGGACGAACGGGGATTCTTCTACATCGTGGGCCGGATCAAGGACATGATCCGGCGCAGCGGCGAGAACATCGCGGCGCAGGAGGTGGAGGCGGTGCTGAACGCCTTCGACGCCGTCGCCGAGTCGGCGGTGGTGCCGGTGAAGGACGACATGCGCGGCGAGGAACTGAAGGCGGTCGTCGTCTGGCGCGACGGGGTGGCGGGCGACGACCGCGACATCGAATCGCTGCTGGAGTATTGCCGTCGTAACCTGGCGCCGTTCAAGGTGCCTCGCTACGTACAGTGCCAGACGGAGCTGCCCAAGACCCCGTCGGGAAAGATCGCCAAGCATCGCATCGTGCATGAGGACGGACCCATCTTCGACCGCGTGCAGCGGGCGCAGGCAAGGAGCGCGAGTGCCAACCATGTATGACGCGGTGATCGTCGGCGGTGGCCATAACGGCCTGGTCTGCGGCGCCTACCTGGCGAAGGCCGGTCGCAAGGTCCTGGTGCTCGAGCGCCGCAAGCTGATCGGCGGCGCCTGCGTGACCGAGGAGTCGTGGCCGGGATTCAAAGTGTCGACCGCGTCCTACGTGATGTCGCTGTTCCAGCCCAGGATCATCCAGGAGCTGGAGCTGAAGAAGCACGGGCTGGAGGTCCTGGAATCGACCCCGACCTTCACGCCTGCCCTCGGCAACCGCTCGATCGTCTTCTGGGGCGACGAGGAAAAGTTCAGCCGCGAGATCGCGCTCTTTTCCAAGAAGGACGCGGAGAACTATCCCAAGTACCGGGCGGCGCTGACCAGGCTCGCGCCGATGATCCGCGAGGTCATCTGGGACACGCCGCCCAATCTGTCGTCGATGAAGCTGGCCGAGCTCGCGCGCACCGCCAAGTTCTTCCTGAAGTACCGGAAATACGGCCCCTTGTTCTACGAGCTCTACGACATCCTGACGATGAGCGCGTACGACTACCTGTCCAAGTGGTTCGAGAGCGACGAGATGATTGCCGCCCTCGGCTACTACGTGCAGGGCAGCGGCACCAACGCCTCGATGAAGAGCCCCGCGACGGCCTTCACCTGCATCCGGCCGATGGTCCGCGACAACACCACGGAGGCCGGACCCGGCGGGTTCGTGCGCGGGGGCATGGGCGGGCTAACGGAGGCCATCGCGCGCAGCGGAAGGACGCACGGCCTTGAGATTCGCACCGACGCCGAGGTGACCCGGATTCAGACCCAGGGCGGCCGCGCGACCGGCGTCGTGCTGCGGAGCGGCGAGGCAGTCCAGGCCAGGTGCGTCATCGCCAACGCCCATGCCAAGACGACGTTCCTGAAGCTCCTGCCGCCCGAAGCGCTGCCCGAGGACTTTCTGCGCGATGTTCGCAACATCCGGTCGCGGTCGACGGTGTTCAAGGTACACCTGGGGGTGACGGCGCTGCCGCAATACACCTCCTTCTCCGCGGAACGCTGTGGCTTTGCCTACCCGATCGCGGTGCGCTTCGGCGACTCCGTCTCCTACCTCGAGAAGGCCTTCGACGACGTCAAGCATGGCGATATCTCGGACCAGCCGTTCCTGACGGTGATGGTGCCGAGCTTGCGCGACGAGACGCTGGCGCCCAGCGGCATGCACCTGATGTCGCTGTTTGGCGGGCATGTCGCCTACGAAGCGGACGAGGCGCGGCTGCCGGGCCTGCGTGCGAAGGTCCTCGACAAGGCGCTGGACCTGATCGAACGGCACGCGCCGGGATTCCGCCAGCATGTCGTCCATACCGAGGTGCTGACGCCGCGCGACCTCGAACTGCGGTTCGACTTGCATGGCGGCCATGTGCATCACGGCGACCTGACCATCGACCAGGCGTTCTTCCGGCGACCGGTGGGCGGCTTCGCCGACTATCGGACGCCGATCAAGGGACTCTACCTCGCCAGCTCCTCGGCGCATCCCGGCGGCGGGGTGACGGGCGTTCCCGGCTACAACGCGGCGCGCGAGATTCTCAAGGACCTCTGATCTTCGGTTCTGGCCGCGAGGGTATCTGGCGCGCGGGCCGTAGGCCGGCGTCACCCGCAAGGTCAACCTTGCCGGGCGCGGCCCCGCGCGATCGACCAAAAACTACAGAAAATGCGTGGAACTGGCGGTGGACGCAGTCGTGCGCGAACCCTGCTCCGCAGCGAATTCCCTGTTTAACAGGGAAATAACAGGGAATTTTGCACGGAATCTGGCATTCAAGCGATGTGCCTATCGAGGATCAGAGCGCCAGTTCAATGGCTTAGGCCAGAGTACTCCTCACAAAGAACAGGGAATTTTGCAGCGAACAACAGGGAATTCTATATCGGAAACAGGGAACCCATCGCCGCTATCAGGGTCGCGGCATTTGCTCGCCTGCTGCCAACCAAGTGTTACTGCGCCGACCCATAGTCTGGACTCGGACAACGAAAATGCGAGAGCCTAGGTCAGCTGGATCAGCGCGACCGTCGACACCGACACTAGCCAGATTTAGTGAAGCGTCAGCCGGATGAGATTCTCGGTACAGACAGGTGTGTATGTTGAGGATCTGACCTGATGGTGTGGACGGCCTCCTCTATGTGGCGTTCATCGACGACCACGGTATGGCACATCGATGCCGGAGGCGGGGGCCGTCCACACCATCAGGTCAGATCGTCAGCCGCGCGTGGACACAACGGCGGATCTTGCGGCACGTTCAGCCCGAGCGCATTCTTGGCAATAGAAGTGCTGAGGATGGTACGATGCGATGGAATTGGGTCACGATCGCACTTGCCGGTGGCTTGCTCGGTTCAGTCACCGCTGCGGCACAGGATACACCGCCGCCGCGCAGCGTGAGCGACTTGAAGTCGCGCTTGGCAGCGGCGCAGCACGCAGCGCCGGCGGACATCTCGTCTGCGAACCGCGTCGCACCAGTTGGCGCCAGTGATCCGCCCCCGATGAAGTGGTCCATCCCGAGGTATTGTTTCATCGAGGAGGACCTACATGCCGAGAAAGCATCACAAGCCGGAGGAGATCGTGGCGAAGCTGCGCCAGGTCGACGTGCTGACGTCGCAGGGCCGTAGCATGGCGGACGCGATCCGCGAGATCGGGGTGACGGAGGTCACCTACTACCGGTGGCGCCAGGAGTTCGGCGGGCTGAAGACCGACCAGGTCAAGCGGATGAAGGAGCTGGAGCAGGAGAACGCCCGGCTGCGCCGCGCGGTGTCGGATCTGACGCTGGATAAGCTGATCCTGTCAGAGGCCGCAAAGGGAAACTACTAAGCCCCGCGCGCCGCCGCGCCTGCATCGCGCATGTGCGGACGGTGCTGAAGGTGTCCGAGCGTCGCGCCTGCGCGGCGCTCGGGCAGCACCGATCGACCCAGCGCAAGGCGCCGCAGGGCCGGGACGACGAGGACCGGCTGACTGCGGACATGATCGCGTTGGCACGGCAGTACGGCCGCTACGGCTATCGCAAGATCGCCGAGCTGCTGCGCCGGGCCGGCTGGCTGGTCAACGACAAGCGGGTCGAGCGGATCTGGCGGCGCGAGGGGCTGAAGGTTCCAGGCAAGCAGCCCAAGCGGGGCCGGCTGTGGCTCAACGACGGGTCGTGCGTCCGCCTGCGCGCGGAGCGGCGCGACCATGTCTGGGCCTACGACTTCGTCGAGGACCGCACCCATGACGGCAGGAAGTACCGGATGCTGAACATCGTCGACGAGTTCACCCACGAATGCCTGGCGATCCGGATCGCCCGAAGGCTGAAGGCCGTCGACGTGATCGACGTGCTGTCGGACCTGTTCATCCTACGCGGCGTCCCTGGGCATATCAGGTCCGACAATGGCCCGGAGTTCGTTGCCAAAGCGGTGCGGCACTGGATCGCCGCGGTTGGCGCCCAGACCGCCTATATCGAGCCGGGTAGCCCCTGGGAGAACGGCTACATCGAGAGCTTCAACGCTCGGCTGCGCGACGAACTGCTGAACGGCGAGATCTTCTACTCGCTGCGCGAAGCCCAGATTGTGATCGAGAGCTGGCGCCGGCACTTCAATGCCGTCCGGCCGCATGCGTCGCTCGGCTACCGCGCGCCGGCGCCGGAAGTCTTCGTCCCGGCAATGCGGGCGTGGGCGGCTGCGCATCCCTCACCAGCTACGCCGCCCACGCCCGCATTGCCGTCACCGCCGCAAATCAACTAACATTCCGATCGGACCACCGCATGGGGGCTGGTCACCTCCGCATCGCTTTTGGCCAAAAGCCGAGCGAACAGGACG
>JAEULC010000481.1 GCA_016792605.1 Rhodospirillales bacterium | reverse complement strand
CGTAGTCACTGCGGCGCAGCAAACCAGCCAGTTGATCCGGGCCATTTGCTTATGCCAAATTCAATTGAATGATCCGACGGCCTAACCAGGGCCGCAAGTGAAATCTTAAGTATTAGTTAATTTCCATGGGGGGACATTAAGCCTTTCAGCGCATTGCGCGTTTTTACCGGGTCGATTCTCCGCCCTAAAGTAAATTGGATTAACCAAGCTTTTTAAATAATTTCGATTCGACCCACAGGCGGGGCCGTCACGCCTCGCCGCCCTTGGGGCCGTAGAACACCACCCAAAGCTCCAGGTCTGGGCTGAAATCCTCGAAGCGGTGGACCGCCCCGGCGCCGGCATAGAGCACGTCGCCCGGCCCGAACTCCGTGCGCCGGTCGTCGCAGCGGAAGAAGCCGGTGCCCCTGGCGACGACATAGAGCTCGTCCTGGTCGTGCGGCGTCTGCTTGTCCTCGCCCCTGGGCGCATAGAAGCGCAGCTGCATCGTGCCGTGCTCCATCAGCAGCGACGACTGCCGCCCCGGCGGAAACGGCGCGACCCGCGCCTCGGCCAGGGTGGCGCGCAGCGGATCCTTGTTCGAGCTTGCCATGATCTTCTCTCCCCGCCGGCGATCCTACACGGCCGCGGCAGCGTCCACCACCAGCGGCGCGACCGCGCGCTTGATGCTGTCTGGCACCGGCACGACCACCTCGGTCGACTCGCGCTTCACGTAGACATGGACGAAGTGGCCCTGGGCCGCGATCTCCGCCATGCCCTTCTTGAACACGCCGATCTCGTAGCGGATCGAGGAGCGGCCGAGCCTGGCGACGCGCAACCCGACCTCGAGCTGGTCGGGGAAGGCGACGGAGCGGAAAAAGCGGCACATCGTCTCGACCACCACGCCGATCGCCGGCGACCGGGCGATGTCGAAGCCGCCATTCTCGATCAGGTACTGGTTCACCGCCGTGTCGAAATAGGAATAGTAGGTCACGTTGTTGACGTGGGCGAAGACGTCGTTGTCGGCCCAGCGCGTGGTGACCGGTACGAAGGCCTTGTAGTCCGCGCGCGTCTCGTTCTTCGGGTCCTTGGTCATGGGCGTCCGAGAAATCCGGTAAGGGCGTCGAGCGTGGCGTCGGGCTGCTCGACCATCATCATGTGGCCGCAATCGGCGATCGCGATGGCCTCTGCGCCCTTGATCGCCTGCGCCAGGGCGCGGCCGGCCTTGGCCGGCGTCATCCGGTCCGCCTCGCCCAGGACCAGCAGCGCGGGGCAGGCGACCTTCGCGGCATCGGCCTCGCCATCGCCATAGGCGTCGCAGGCCTTCAGGTCGGTCGCGAGCACGCCCGAGGCGGCGCGATCGATGAGCCGCTGCGCCGTGGTCGACAGCCACAGGCCGACGGCGGTGTTGCCGCCGATGCGCCCGCGCCCGCCGAAGCCCCAGTCGACGATCAGGTCGCGCGCCAGGCCGGGATCCTTCTCCGCCGCCTGGATCAGATCGGGATGCACCGGCATCTTCCCGGCGACGCCGCAGAGCACGAGCCGCGCCACGCGCGCCGGATGCCGCGCCGCGGCGTTGAGGCTCGCCAGCGCGCCCATCGAATGGCCGACCAGCGTCGCGTTCTTCGCCCCGGCTGCGTCGATCAACGCGGCGATCCAGTCGGCGACAGCGTCGATGCTGGCGAGCGCCGGCCCCTCGGAGCGCCCGTGGCCCGGCAGGTCGACCGACAGCACGCTGCGGCCGTGATGCGCGACGTAGCGCGCCTGCAGCCCCCAGACCGTGTGGTCCATCCCGGCGCCGTGGACGAACACGACGGCGGGCTTCGCGGGATCGAAGTCCTGGCCGCCGGTATGGGCGTAGACGCGCTTGCCCTGGACGCGAAGCTCCATGCGCCTCAACCCTTCGCCGCGGCGCGCAGCGCCTGCTTCAGGTCGTCGATCAGGTCGTCCGGATCCTCGAGGCCGACCGACATGCGGATCATGTCCTCGCCGATGCCGGCGGCGGCGAGCTGGGCCGCGTCCATCTGCTGGTGCGTGGTCGAGGCGGGGTGGATCACCAGCGACTTCGCGTCGCCCACGTTGGCAAGATGCGAGAAGAGCTGCAGCGCCTCGATGAAGCGCGCGCCGCCGGCGCGGCCGCCCTTGATGCCGAAGCTGACCATCGAGCCGGCGCCCCTGGGCAGCAGCTTCTTGGCGAGCTCGTGGTCGGGATGATCCGGCAGCTCCGGATGGCAGACCCAGGCGACGGCGTCGGAGGATTTCAGGAACTGGATGATCTTGCGCGCATTGGCGATGTGCCGCTCCATGCGCATCGGCAGGGTCTCGACGCCCTGCAGGATGTAGAAGGCGTTCTGCGGCGTCATGCAGGGGCCGAAGTCGCGCAACCCTTCGCAGCGCGCGCGCATGATCAGGGCCTGCGGCCCGAAATCCTCGGCGAAGTCGACGCCGTGATAGC
>JAEULC010000463.1 GCA_016792605.1 Rhodospirillales bacterium | reverse complement strand
CACGCGCATCAGGGCGTCGCGGTCGGTGACGGTGTGCGGCGTCCAGGCGACGCGCTTCGACCGCTCGATCATGTCCGCCGCCTCGTCCTCGGGCAGGTAGGCCAGGATGGCGCGACCGGGCGCGGTGCAGAACATCGGCAGGCGCGTGCCCAGCACGACGTCGACGCTGACCACGTGCCGGCTCGGCACGCGGGCGACGTAGACGATCTGCAGCCCGTCCGGCTCGGTCAGGTTCACCGTCTCCTCGCAGCGCTTGTTGGCCTCGAGCAGGTGCGGCGTCGCGCGCGTCACCAGCTCGTCGCTGCGCAGGTAGGCGAAGCCCAGCGCCAGCACCTGCGGCGACAGGCCGTAGGCGCGCGACTCGCGATCCTGCCGCAGGTAGCCCAGCGCGTGCAGCGTGTGGGTGAAGCGCTGCGCGGCGCTCTTGCTGAGGCCCGTGCGCCGCGCGACCTCACCGAGGCCGAGCCGGCGATGCGACGCGTCATAGGCGCTCAACACCTTCAGGCCCTTCTCGAGCGACCGGACGAAGAGCGGCGACTGGCGCGGATCGCGGCGGGGCGTGGTGGTGGTTTCCATGGCGGTTGACAATCCTCGTCGTGGATGGTGTGCTATCACTATACAATACAATGCATCGAATTGCGATAGGGGGTTTCGCTGTTCGGGTCAAAAAATTCACCGCTGAAAATCGAGACGATCGGCCGGGTTCGCCGCCTGACGCTGAACCGTCCGGAGCGGCTGAACGCGCTGTCGACCGAACTCCGGCAATTGCTATCCGGTGCGCTGAACGACGCAGCGGCAGACGATACGGTCAACGCGGTGGTGATCACCGGCGCCGGCGACCGCGCGTTCTGCGCCGGCCAGGACCTCAACGAGAGCAAGGAGCTCGACCCCGCCGACAACGACGCCTGGCTGCAGTCGTGGAAGCGGTTCTTCGACGTCTTCGCGACCTTCCCCAAGCCGATCGTCACGGCGGCAAACGGAGTCGCGGCGGGCGGCGGCTTCGAGATCGCGCTGATGTCGCATGTGCGCCTTGCCACGCCCGAGGCGCGGTTCCTGATGGCCGAGATCAACATCGGCCTGCCCTGCATCGTCGGCAGCTTCCTGCTCGAGACCCATGTCTTCTTCTCGCGCATGGTCGACCTGATCCTCAGCGGCCGCGCGATCACGGCCAGGGAGGCGCAGGACTGGGGCCTGGTGCACCAGATCGTGCCGGCGAAGAAGCTGCAGGACGCGGCGCTGGCCAAGGCGCAGGAACTGGCCGCCAAGCCACCGGTCGCGATGCGGCTGAACATCCGGCGCTTCAACGAGATCCGCAACGACAAGATGGCCCGCCTCGGAGTCAGCGACGCGCTGCTGCGCCTGCAGCGCGCGGCGGTGTCGAGCGGCGAGCCGCAGCAGGTCATGGCCGCGTTCCTGGCGGAGCGTGCCAACCGCAAGAAACCTTCCACCAAGCCGGCAAAGCGCAAGGGAGCCTAGAATGGCTGACACATCGGTCCTCACCCAGGTGAAGGACGGCATCGGCATCATCACGCTGAACAAGCCGGAGAAGCTCAACGCCTGGGACACGCCGATGCGCATGGCGGTCAAGGCGGCGCTGGAGAAGTTCAACGCCGACTCGGGCGTCCGCGCGATCATCCTGACCGGGTCGGGCGACCGCGCGTTCTGCGCGGGCCAGGACCTGAGCGAGACCAGCAAGTTCGGCGGCGCCAGCGAGGGCGGCGACTGGTTCGAGACCTGGCGCAGCTTCTACGACACGATGCGCCTGTCGTCGAAGCCGATCATCGCGGCCTTGAACGGCGTCGCTGCCGGCTCGGCCTTCCAGTTCGCGATGCTGGCCGACGTGCGCGTCGGCCATGCCGGCAGCAAGATGGGCCAGCCCGAGATCAACTCGGGCATCGCCTCGGTCCTCGGCCCGATGCTGATGATCGAGCGCCTGGGCCTGTCGCGCACGATCGAGCTGACGCTGACCGGGCGGATGATGGAAGCCAAGGAGTGCCACCATATCGGGCTGATGCACCACCTGGTGCCGCCCAAGCAGGTGATGGCCAAGGCGCTCGAGATCGCCAAGGAACTCGCCGCCAAGCCGCCGGTCGCCATGCGGCTCAACCGCCAGCGCTTCCGCGAGATGACCCAGCCCGCCTTCCTCGAGGCGTTCGAGAACGGCCGGCGCATCCAGGAGGAATCCTACGCCTCGGGAGAACCCCAGGCGATGATGGCAAAGTTCTTCGCCGACCGGGCGGCCCGCGCCGCCAAGGGCGCGGCCAAGGGCGCAAAGGCCAAGCCGGCCGCCAGGAAAGCGCCCGCGAAGAAGCCCGCGCCCAGGACGAAGGCCAAGGCGAAGCGCCGTTAACCTCGGCGCGATTGCTTGTAAGCGTTATCAGTCCTACGATCAGCGAAACCGCCGGCATAAAAACGACCGCCGGCAAACTGGAAGGAGAAGAGCATGTCCGGAACAGGGAAGATCGTGCACATCGGCAAACTCCAGGTCGGCCGCCGCCGCATCCTGCAGGGGGCCGGCGTCGCCACCGTCGCGCTGACCGCGCCCAGCTACTGGCGCAAGCTGTCGGCGCAGGAGAAGCGCATCGTCGTCCGCGATCCGGGCGGCCCCTATGCCGAGGGCTTCACCGAGGCGTTCCACAAGCCGTTCAAGGCCGCGACCGGTATCGAGTCGGTCGGCGTCGCCGGCCAGCACGAGCCGACCAGCCTGATCAAGGGCATGGTCGACACCAAGAACTACACCTGGGACATGGCGCTGTTGACCTCGGCGGCCACCGACCAGCTGTGGAACGACGGCAAGTACATCGAGTCGCTGAAGGGCGTCACCTCGCCGCACATCGAGTCGCTGCCGAAGGACATGAAGAACGAGTACTTCATCGGCAACAACGTCTTCACCACCTGCTTCGCCTACAACACCAACACGTTCAAGGGCAAGAAGGCCCCGGCGACCTGGGCCGACTACTTCAACGTCAAGGAGTTCCCGGGACGCCGCGCGATGCGCAAGCATCCGTTCGACACGCTGGAGCAGGCGCTGCTCGCCGACGGCGTGCCGGCCGACAAGCTCTACCCGCTCGACCTCGACCGCGCCTTCAAGAAGCTGGACACGATCAAGAAGGACGTGGCCGTCTGGTGGACCGGCGGCGCGCAGAGCTCGCAGCTCATGAAGACCGGCGAGGTCGACATCTGCCCGCTGTGGAACGCCCGCGCGCAGACCGTGATCGACGAAGGCGCGCCGGTCGCGATCAGCTGGCACAACAACCTGTGGGCGGCCGAGGGCTGGGCCATCATCAAGGGCACGCCCAAGGCCGACATGTGCCGCGAGTTCATCAAGTTCGCGGTCGACCCGGCCAAGCAGGCGGCCTGGACCAAGTGGATCAGCTACGGCCCGGCGCATCCCGACGCCTACAAGACCATCGACGCCGCGACCGCCAAGAAGCTGCCGACCTATCCCGACAACTTCAAGACGGCGATCAAGGCCGACGCGACCTACTGGGCCAAGAACAAGGACAAGGTGACCGAGCGCTTCGAAGCTTGGTTGCTGTCCTAGTCTTAAGTCCGCACGCGGGCCGGTCGGGGCGACACGACGTCGCTCCGGCCGGCGCGTTTCCTGCATAGAGCAAGCCGTCCGCCGCGACCGTCGCGGCGATGCGCGCGGAACTCCCCGCCATGACGGCGGCAGCCCGCGGCTCGTGACCCTCCATTCGACAGGCGCCCGCCCATGACGCCCACCGCCTCCCCGCAGAAGACCGACAAGCTCGTCGTCAAGGACTTGCGCAAGACCTACGGCCCCGTCGTCGCGCTGACCGACGCCAGCGTCGAAGTGAAGGAGGGCGAGTTCCTCACCCTGCTCGGCCCCTCGGGCTCGGGCAAGACGACGATGCTGATGATCATCGCCGGGCTGGTGCAGCCGGACTCCGGCGAGGTGTGGATCGACGGCAAGCTCGCCACCTACGCCGCCAGCCACCAGCGCGACCTGGGCATGGTGTTCCAGAACTACGCGCTCTTCCCGCACATGACCGTGGCCGAGAACATCGGCTTCCCGCTGAAGATGCGCCGCCTGCCCTCGGCCGAGATCGCGGCCAAGGTGAAGCGCGTGCTCGAGATCGTGCGCCTGCCGCACGTGGCCGACCGCCTGCCCCGCGCGCTGTCGGGCGGGCAGCAGCAGCGCATCGCGCTGGCGCGCTGCATCGTCTACAGCCCGTCGATCATCCTGATGGACGAGCCGCTCGGCGCGCTCGACAAGAAGCTGCGCGACGAGATGCAGCTGGAGATCAAGCGCCTGCATACCGAGCTTGGCATCACCGTGCTCTACGTGACGCACGACCAGGAAGAGGCGATGGTGATGTCCGATCGCATCTGCCTGATGAACGACGCGCGGATCGAGCAGCTGGGATCGCCGGCCGACCTCTATTTCCGCCCGCGCACGCTGTTCGCCGCGGGCTTCCTCGGCGAATCGAACATCCTTGACGCCACGGTGGCGTCGATCGAGAACGGCCGCGCGTCGCTGAAGCTGGCGCTCGGCGGGACGGGCGCCTACAGCGCGCCGCTGCGCGACGGGGCCAAGGCCGGCCAGGCGGTCAAGGTCATGGTGCGGCCCGAAAGCCTGCGGGTGCTGGCCGAGGGCGAGCGGGCGGAGAACGAGATCGCCGCCAGCCTGAAGGACGTCATCATGATCGGCGGCATCACCAAGCACTACGCCGTGCTGCCGGACGGCAAGGAAGTGGTGGCGTCGAACCTGACGCGCGGGCCGGTCGGCCCCACCCAGCCCGGCCAGAAGCTGCGGCTCGGCTGGCAGAACGACGCCGGCGTGCTGATCGTCGGATGAGCGCGCTCGCCACATCAAGGCCCGCCCGCGCGCGGCCCGACTGGATCCGCCTGTGGCCGATCGTGCCGGCGCTGCTGTTCCTGGCGGTCTTCTTCCTCTACCCGGTGGCCCAGCTGCTATGGCTAAGCGCCGTCGACCGGGCCGGCGCGCTGACCGCGACGCACTACACGCGGCTGTTCGAGTCGGCGCTCTACTTCCGGGTGCTGAAGATCACCTTCGAGATCGCCGCCTGGACCACGCTGTTCTCGATCGTCTTCGGCTACCCCGTCGCCTACTACCTGGCGACGTCGAGCGCGCGCAAGCGCAACACGCTGATGCTGTGGGTGCTGCTGCCGTTCTGGACCAGCTTCCTGGTCCGCACCTTCGCCTGGATCGTGCTGCTCGGCCGCAACGGCGCGATCAACAAGTGGCTGCAGGCGCTGGGCATCACCGACGCGCCGGTCGCGCTGATCTACAATTTCGCCGGCACGATGATCGGCATGACCCACGCCATGATGCCGCTGGCGATCATGACCATGGTCTCGGTGATGGAGAACATCGACGCCAACCTGCCGCGCGCCGCCTCCACCCTGGGCGCGCGCGGCGGCCAGGCCTTCTGGCGCATCTACTTCCCCCTCTCCCTGCCCGGCGTGGCCGCGGCGGGCCTGCTGGTCTTCATCACCGCGCTGGGCTTCTTCATCACGCCCCAGCTGCTCGGCGGACGCACCGAGACCATGATCACCCAGATCATCATCACCCAGATCCAGGAGATGATGAACTGGTCGTTCGGCGGCGCGGTGGCGATGCTGCTGCTGGTGACGGCGCTGCTGGTGTTCTACCTCTACGACCGCGCGCTGGGCATGTCGACGCTCGCCGGCGGCGCGACGACGACGCAGGGCGAGGGCAAGCGCAACCCGATCGCGGCGTTCGGCGCCTGGGCCGGCGGCCACCTGCTCGACCTGATCGGCCGCGCCTGCGACGCCGTCGCCATCGCCTACGAGAAGATCGTGCCGCCGCGCCCGGACAAGCCGCGCCGCGAACGCTCGCGCCTCACCCTCGCGGGCGCCGCCCTGCTGATCATCTTCTTCCTCGCTGCGCCGACCTTCTTCATCGTGCCGGTCTCGTTCACGACCGACGCCTTCATCGAATGGCCGCCGAAGTTCTTCTCGCTGCGCTGGTACGAGGCGTTCTTCAGCTCGTCGATCTGGATCTCCGCGGCGGTGCGCTCGCTCGTCGTGGCCACGATCGCCGCGGCCCTGGCGATGCTGGTCGGCGCGCCCGCCGCCTTCGTGCTGGTACGCCAGCGGATGATGGGCAAGACCGCGGCGATGGCCTTCATCCTGTCGCCGCTGATCATCCCGCGCATCATCATCGCCATCGCACTGTTCTACTTCTACGCCCGGCTCGGCCTGGTCGGCAGCTCGGTGGGCCTGATCCTGGGCCACGCGATCCTGGCGGTCCCCTACGTCGTCGTGACCGTCATGGCGGTGCTCAAGACCTACGACGAGCGCCTGGACCAGGCCGCCGGCAGCCTCGGCGCCAACCGGGCCCAGACGCTCTGGCACATCACCTTCCCGCTGATCCGCACCGGGCTGATCGCGGCCTTCCTGTTCGCCTTCATCACCTCGCTCGACGAGCTGACCATCGCGCTGTTCGTCTCCGGCGGCGTCGCCACCACCCTGCCCAAGCAGATGTGGGACGACGCGCTCTTGAAGGTGAACCCGACGCTGGCCGCCGTCTCCACCCTGCTGCTGGTGTTCGTCACTGCCATGATCCTGATCGCCGAGTTCCTGCGCCGGCGGGCGGCCGGGCGATAGGGGCCGAACGATGAGGGACGAGCGATGAAGAAGGAAGTCACCGTCATCGGCGCCGGCATCGTCGGCATCTGCGCCGC
>JAEULC010000445.1 GCA_016792605.1 Rhodospirillales bacterium | reverse complement strand
CAGGACCTGAACTTCAACGTCATGCTCAGCCAGCGCGGCGTGGTCAACCTGGCCCATAACGAGCACGACATGCGGGAGCTGAGCCGCCGGGTCCACGCGCTGCGGCTGAACGGCATCGACTCCGAGGTGCTGTCGCGCGAGGACGTGCAGCGCCTGATACCGATCCTGGACTGCTCGCCGACCGCGCGCTTCCCGGTCCACGGCGCCTCGATCCAGCGCCGGGGCGGCGTGGCGCGGCACGACGCGGTCGCCTGGGGCTTCGCCCGCGCGGCCGACGCGCGCGGGGTGGACATCATCCAGAACTGCGAGGTCACCGGCATCCTGCGCGAGGGCGGCCGGGTCGCCGGGGTCGAGACCACGCGCGGCGCGATCCGGGCGAAGAAGGTGGGCTGCGTCGTTGCCGGCCACGCCTCGGTGCTGGCCGGCATGGCCGGGTTCCGCCTGCCGATCGAAAGCCACCCGTTGCAGGCCCTGGTCAGCGAACCGATCAAGCCGGTGCTGCACACCGTCGTCATGTCGAACGCGGTCCACGCCTATATCAGCCAGTCCGACAAGGGCGAGCTGGTCATGGGGGCGGGGATCGACACCTGGAACTCCTATGGCCAGCGCGGCAGCCTCTTTGTCGTGGAACAGACTGTGGGCGCGGTCTGCGAGCTGTTCCCGATCTTCGGGCGCCTCAGGATGATGCGGAGCTGGGGCGGCATCGTGGATACCTGCCCCGACGCCAGCCCGATCGTGTCCAAGACGCCGGTCGAGGGGCTCTACTTCAACTGCGGCTGGGGCACGGGCGGGTTCAAGGCCACGCCCGGATCGGGCTGGGTCTTCGCCCACACGATCGCGCAGGACCAGCCGCATCCGCTGAACGCGCCCTTCGCGCTCGACCGCTTCACGTCGGGTGCGCTGATCGACGAGCACGGCGCCGCCGCCGTGGCGCACTGAGGACAACCCATGCTGCTGATCACCTGCCCCTGGTGCGGCGCGCGGCCGGAAATGGAATTCCGCTGCGGCGGCCAGGGCCACCTGACCCGCATCACCGACGCCGACAACGCCTCGGATGCCGAGTTCGCGGAGTACCTGTTCCTGCGCGACAACCCGAAGGGCTGGCACTACGAGCGCTGGAACCACGTCAATGGCTGCCGGCGCTGGTTCAACGCGCTGCGCCACACGGTGACCCACGAGATCCGCGCGACCTACAAGCCGGGCGATCCCAAGCCGGAGATTCCCTGGTCATGACCATGGAAGACCTGCGTCGTCCCTCGGGCGGGCGGATCGACCGCGCCCGCACCATGCGCTTTATCTTCGACGGTGCTGCCTACAACGGCTATGCCGGCGACACGCTGGCCTCGGCGCTGCTGGCCAATGGCGTGAAGCTGGTCGGCCGCAGCTTCAAGTACCACCGGCCGCGCGGCATCCTGTCGGCCGGGGCCGAAGAGCCCAACGCGATGATCCAGCTGCGCAACGACGCGCGCAGCGAGCCGAATATCCGCGCCACCCAGGTGGAGCTGTTCGACGGGCTGGTCGCGTCGAGCCAGAACCGCTGGCCGAGCCTGGAGTTCGACATCGGCGCGGTCAACTCGCTGGTCTCGCGGCTGCTGCCCTCGGGCTTCTACTACAAGACCTTCATGTGGCCGCCGGGCTTCTGGCACTTCTACGAGCATTTCATCCGCAGGGCGGCCGGCATGGGCAAGGCAGCCGACGCGCCCGATCCCGACCGCTACGACCACCGCTACGACCACTGCGACGTGCTGGTGGTCGGCGCCGGCCCGGCCGGTCTTGCCGCCGCGCTGGCGGCCGGGCGCAGCGGGGCGCGCGTGATCCTGTGCGACGAGCAGGCGGAGCTGGGCGGGTCGCTGCTGGCCGGCGGCCCCGCGATCGACGACGCCCCGGGGATGGACTGGGCCGGCCGCGCGATCGCCGAGCTGCGCAGCCTGCCCGAGGTGACGCTGCTGCCGCGCAGCACCGCCTTCGGCTACTACGACCACAACTTCCTCGGCATCGCCGAGCGCGTCGCCGACCATGTCGAGGCGCCGGCCCCGGGCCAGCCGCGCCAGCGGCTGTGGCACGTCCGCGCGAAGCAGGTGGTGCTGGCCACCGGCGCCATCGAGCGGCCGCTGGTCTTCCGCGACAACGACCGGCCGGGCGTGATGCTGGCTGACGCGGCGCGAACCTATCTCCATCGCTATGCCGTGGCGGTGGGCCGCCGCGCCGTGGTCTTCACCAACAACGACACGGCCTATGACGTGGCGCTGGACCTCACGGCCGGCGGCGTCGACGTGGCGGCGGTGGTCGATCTGCGCGTCGACCCGTCGAGCGCGCGGATCGAGGCGGCGCGGGCCAAGGGCCTGCGCGTGCTGACCGGCCGCGCCGTGACCGCGGTGCATGGCGGCAAGGGCGTCACCGGCATCGACGTGGCGCGGCTGCAGGATGACGCCGGCCTCGCCGTGCTCGACCGCGAGCAGATCGCCTGCGACACGGTGCTGATGTCGGGCGGCTGGAGCCCGACGGCGCATCTCTACTCCCAGTCCGGCGGCAAGCTGCGCTTCGATTCCGACGCCGGCTCGTTCCTGCCCGACCGCGCCACCCAGGCGCTGCGCGTCGCAGGTTCCTGCAACGGCGCGCGCCGCCTGGCCGAGTGCCTGCAGCAAGGCTTCGCCTCGGGCGCCGCGGCGGCGTCGGATGCCGGGTTCGGCGCGCAGGCGCCCGATCTGCCGATGCTGGCGCCCGAGCCGGACGAGGCTCCGATGCGCCACATGTGGGTGGTGCCGTCCGACGCGCCGGTCGGACAGAAGGGCAAGCATTTCGTCGACTTCCAGAACGACGTGACCGCGGCCGACATCAAGCTGGCGGCGCGCGAGGGCTACCGCTCGGTCGAGCACTTGAAGCGCTACACCACGACCGGCATGGGCACCGACCAGGGCAAGACCTCGAACATCGCCGCGCTGGCGATCCTGGCCGAGGCGACCAACGCGGCCATCCCGCAGGTCGGCACCACCACCTTCCGCCCGCCCTATACGCCGGTGACGATGGGCGCCTTGACCGGGCGCACGGTCGGCGCGCTGCTCGATCCCGCGCGCTGGACGCCGATCCATCGCTGGCATGTCCGCGCCGGCGCGGTGTTCGAGAATACCGGACAGTGGCAGCGCGCGCGCTACTACCCGATGGAAGGCGAGGACATGCACGCGGCGGTCGAGCGCGAGGTGCGCGCGGCGCGCAACCTCGTCGGCATCTTCGACGCCTCGACCCTCGGCAAGATCGACGTGAAGGGCCCCGACGCGGCGAACTTCCTCGACCTGATCTACACGAACTCCTGGCAGAAGCTCGGCGTCGGCAAGATCCGCTACGGGCTGATGCTGCGCGAGGACGGGTTCGTCGCCGACGACGGCGTCGCCGCGCGACTCGGGCCGGAGCATTTCCTGATCTCGACCACCTCGGGCAACGCCGCGCCGGTGCTGACCTTCCTCGAAGACCTGCTGCAGACCGAGTGGCCGCACCTCAAGGTGCGCCTGACCTCGGTAACCGAGCAGTTCGCGGTCGTCACCCTGTCGGGACCGATGGCGCGGCGCCTGCTGGGCGAGCTGACCCAGGACGTCCACCTGTCGCCCGAAGAGTTCCCGTTCATGTCGTTCCGCGCGGGCATGGTCGCGGGCGTGCCGGCACGGGTGTTCCGCATCAGCTTCACCGGCGACCTGTCGTTCGAGATCCAGGTCAAGGCCAGCCACGGGCTGACGCTGTGGAACGCCTGC
>JAEULC010000423.1 GCA_016792605.1 Rhodospirillales bacterium | reverse complement strand
TAGAGCGACGCGGTCTCGAGGCTGGTCGCCAGCAGCACGCCGTTGCGGTCCGAGATGTCGGCGCGGAAGGATTCGAACGCGCCGGCGCGCGGCGCGGTGGCGACCCGCGGCTCCGACGAGCGGCCGATCAGCGTCACGTCGACCAGGCGGCCGGCGATCACGGTGAAGACCAGCGCGAACAGCGCGCCGGTGACGATCAGCCGGTTGCGCCCGGTGTCGAGCGCCTGCTTCACTTCTCCCTCAAGGCGCACACGCCCCGCGACCGGGTTTGCCGGTGGCGGGGCGACGGTGTGGCGTGCCCGGGCGAAGAGGGATCTCTCGGTCATTGCCTTGGCTTGACGCTCGCTAGCATCGGGTTGGAGAGGGGCGTGGTCGCGACCGCCGGCTTGGCCACCGGCGGGTTAGCCATCGGCGCTGCGGCGATCGCGGGAGCGGGGCCCTTGAGCTTCGCGACCTCGGACGGCGGGACCGCCTGCGGCGCGCTCGCCAGCAGCGAATCCGGGCGGCGCTGCGGCAGGTCGGCGACCGCGCCGATCTGCGACGCCGCGACCGACTTGAGGTCGAGGTTGCCGAGCGCGCGCTTGGCGAGCTCGCTCGGCTGGTTGAGGTAGCTCCACTCGGCCTTGAGCACGTGGATCGCCTGCTGGTCGGCCAGCACCGCACGGTTGATGCGGTTCATACGGCCTTCCAGCGCCTGGACCTCATACTTCACCTGGAACAGGCCAGCCGCGACGCCTGCCGCCAAGCCGACCCAAAGAAGGGTGATACGCCCGATCATGCCGCTGCCTCCATGGTGGCGGGTGCTGATGTCCTTTCTGCGGCCCGCAGCCGGGCCGAACGCGCGCGGGGGTTTGAGCTGACCTCTTCGGCACTGGGGGTCAGGGCGCCGCGGAACAGCAGTCGAAACGACGGCTGGGGGGTGTTCCAAACGGCGATGGGCTGGTGCCGAGAGGCACGCGGTTCGGCCCCGCTGCGGGACCGCAGAAAGCTCTTGACCACTCGATCTTCGAGGGAATGAAAGGCGACCGCGGCGAGCCGCCCACCGGGGTTCAGAAGAACCTCGGCGGCGCTCAAGCCGCGGTCGAGTTCGCCAAGCTCGTCGTTGGTGTAGATGCGCAAGGCCTGGAAGCTGCGCGTCGCGGTGTCGATCGCGGGGTTGTCGCTGTGGCCCACGGCGCGGCGCACGATTTGCGCCAGCTCCAGCGTGCGGGCGATCGGCTTCTCCTTGCGCGCGGCGACGATGGCGCGCGCCACGGCGCGGGCGCGGCGCTCCTCGCCGAACTTGTAGAGGATGTCGGCCAGCGCCGCCTCGGGCAGCTCGTTGACGATCTCGGCCGCGGTCGGGCCGTCCGCGCCCATGCGCATGTCGAGCGGGCCGTCGAGGCGGAACGAGAAGCCGCGCTCGGCCTCGTCGAGCTGGGGCGAGGAGACGCCGAGGTCGAAGGCGACGCCGTCGGCGCGGGTGATGCCGCGGGCCTTGAGCAGCTCGACCATGTCGCCGAAGCGGCCGAGCACGAAGGTGAGGCGGCCCGGATAGCGCAGCGCGAGTTCCTCGGCGGTCTCGGCGGCGCGCGGGTCGCGGTCGATGCCGCAGACCTTGCAGTCCGCCGCGTCGAGGATCGCGCTGGAGTAGCCGCCGCGGCCGAAGGTCGCGTCTATATAGAGAGCGCCGGCGCGCGGGCTCAGCGCCTCGATCACCTCGCGCACCATCACGGGCGCATGGGCGGGACGGCCATTGGCGGGGTGGGAGGCGACGCTCACTTGCCACCCCCATCGAGAACGCGATCGGCCTCGGCCAGGCGCGCCTGCAGCAGCCCCTTGGCGCGCGCGGCATGGGCCTCGGTGCTCCAGATCTCGAAGAACGGCCCCTGGCCGAAGAAGGTAACGCGCTCCGGCGAGCCGATATGCGCGATGAACTCTGCCGGCAGGACCACGCGCCCTTCGCTGTCGAAGGCGATGTCGCGCGAGACGCCGAGCACGTACTCGACATCGGCGTTGGTGCCGCCGGGGGTCAGCTTGGTGGGGTCGATGCTGGCGCCGATCTGGTCGAGCCGGTCGGTGCCCGAGCACTCGAGGACGTTGTGCTTGCTGCCGTGGCGCAGGGACGGGAACACGACGATGCCGTCGAAGGACTGGCCCTTCAGCCGCGCACGAAAATCGGCCGGGACGGAAACACGCCCCTTCTTGTCCAGCCGGTTCTCGAATGTTCCGCGGAAGAAAACCGCCACGGCACGACCACCCCTTGATGCCGTCCCCGCCGATGCCGCCGCCGCATACCCCTGCGAATCGAATTGGCTGCATCTCTGGGACTGAGTGACACTATATGGGATTTTGCCCCACGTCAATGATCGTTCATGGGAAATCGTGACTTTTCCGGGCGATAGCCATCGATCCATTGGCCGAGGCCAAGGACTCGCGGGCGAAGGACTGGCGATTTCGAGGGCTGTGCCAGTAAATCACGCCGGGTGGGCGGAAGTTTGTTCCGGTTTTGATCCGGGTGGCGAAGGCGAGGCGATCTCGCGGCAACCGTGGCCGAGGCGCGGCAAGGCCCGATGCCGCAGGGCTTCGCCATGGGATCGGATGGGCGAGCGCCGCCGCCCATGCCAGCCCATGCAGGCCGGCTCGGCGCTGCAAGTATTCGCGAACGAAACTAGAACAGATTTGCCAGACGGCCTGTAAGCCGGGTTCTGTCCCGCCTTTAAGGGCGGGGACGACCATTCCTCTGGGACGCCCGTTACCGGGCGCCTCGCGCGACCGACCCGGGCGACGGCGCGGGAACCCGCGTGCCGGGCCTAGGCCCGGCGTGTCGCCCCTATTTGGTCTTGCTCCCGGTGGGGTTTGCCGTGCCGCCCTCGTTGCCGAGCGCGCGGTGCGCTCTTACCGCACCGTTTCACCCTTACCGGCCGGACGCTCGCGCGCCCGGGGCCGGCGGTATGCTTTCTGTGGCACTGTCCCTGGGGTCGCCCCCGCCGGGCGTTACCCGGCACCGCGTTCCCGTGGAGCCCGGACTTTCCTCCATCCGCAACCGATCTCGCGAAGAGCTGCGAACAGCGGCCGTCCAGCCGTCTGGCAGGGGGAACATAGGGACGCCGGCCCCGCTACGCAATCGCCGCGGCGGCCCGCGCGATCTGCCGCAGGACCGCGGCCGTCTCGGGATCCGGCACGCCGTCCACCCGCGCCGGGCGGAAGTGGCGCTGGAACGCGGCCACAACGGTCTGTGTCGGCGCATCGGCTGCGCCCGTCGGCTCGAGCGCATAGCCGAAGGCGGCCAGGTCGCGCTGCAGGCGCGCGATGTCGACCGGCGCGGCCGGGGCGGCTGCCGTGCCGCCGGCCGGCCACAGCCCGATGCCCTGCGTCGCCAGCCTCGCCCAGGGAAAGCGCTCGCCAGGGTCGGTCTTGCGCGCCGGCGCCACGTCGGAATGGCCGAGCACGCGATGCGCCGGAATGGGGTGGCGCGCCAGGATGATACGGGCCAGCGCGGCGAGCGCGTCGATCTGTGCCGGGGGGAAGTCGCGGTAGCCGTGCTCGTGGCCGGGATTGGCGAGCTCGATGCCGATCGAGCGGCTGTTGACGTCGGTCTCGCCGGCCCACTGCCCGACGCCGGCATGCCAGGCGCGGCGCTCCTCCGGCACCAGGCGGTAGACCAGGCCGTGCTCGTCGATCAGGTAGTGGGCGCTGACCTGCGCGCCCGGGTCGCACAGCCGCGCCAGCGCCGCGGCGGCGCTCTTCATGCCGGTGTAGTGCAGCACCAGCATGTCGATCGGCTTGCCGGGCCGGCGCTCGCCGTGGTTCGGCGAGGGCCGTTCGATCGGCATCACCGGACCGTCACGGGCTCGAGGCTGCGCGTACGGAGCGCGCGGATCGCGTCGTAGGCGGCGTTGATCTTGGCGAGCTTGTCGTTCGCCACCTTCACCAGCTCGACCGGCAGGCCCTGGGCCACGAGCCTGTCGGGATGGTTGTCGCGCACCAGCCGGCGATGCGCCGCCTTCACCGTCTCGTCGTCGGCGTCCTTCGTCACGCCAAGGAGCGTGAAGGGATCGTCCTCCGGTGCCGCCAGGTGCTCGGCGCAGACGCGCTTGAAGCAGGTGGACTGCAGCCCGAAGATCCCGGCGATCTGGCGCAGGTAGTCGATCTCGGCCTTGCTCGCCGTCCCGTCCGCGCGCGCGATCAGGAACAGCGCCTCCATCAGCTCTTCCAGCACCTCGGGCTCGTTCGGGAACATCTGGGCGATCTGCTGTGCGTAGGCCTCGGGCCCGGCATGGCTCGACCGCGCCCGCTCGAACACCCAGCGGACATTGGCTTCTTCCTCGGGGTCGACCTGGAACAGCCGGTTGAACTCGGCGATCTCCAGCTCGCTGACATGGCCGTCCGCCTTGGCCATCTTCGCCGCCAATGCCACGACCGCGATGGTGAAGGCGACCGACTTCTTCTTGTCCTCGACCGTGGCCACGGCCGTCTGGGACTCGCTGCCGATCTCGTCCACAGCATGGCCCGCCGCCACGCCCAGGATCGCGCCCAAAGGCCCACCGAGCGCATAGCCCGTGGCGCCGCCGATGATCTTGCCCCAATAGCTCATGCCAACCGCCTTGTTGCGCCGGACTCTAGCACGGCTTCGTATCGCACTGCACACCGTGCGGGAGCGCGCGCGCGTAAGACGCTGATCCAAAGGTAGAAACCCGGCGAATTCATGGCATCGGGCCGGGTGCCGCAGATGCGAGATTTGATGTTGCAATGCAGCATTTCCTTCCTACATTGCTTTCCAGGGAAGAGACCCCGGGAAGTGCGTCGCGACTTTCACGTAAGGAGATCGCCATGCACGTCATCCGGACGTTGCTGCCGACCGAGTTCGGCCTATTGAAGGACCACCTGCTGCGGCTGGAGCCGGAGGACCGGTATCGCCGCTTCCAGGGCCATGTCGACGACCGGCGCATCGCCACCTATGTCGACGGGCTCGACCGCTTCCACGCCATGGTCATCGCCTGGATCGAGGACGGTCGCGTGCGCGGCGCCGCCGAGATGGCGCGCTTCAGCGCCCCGTCGCTGACCACGGCCGAGCTCGCCGTCACCGTCGAGGGGTCGCTGCAGGACCAGGGCGTGGGTACCGAGCTTTTGCGCCGGGCGCTGACCATCGCGCGCAACCGCGGCATCGAGCAGGTCTACATGGTCTGCCTGGCCAGCAACCGCCGCATGCGCCATCTGGCGGACAAGTTCGCCGGCCGCATGGTCGATTTGGACGGCGAGGTCGAGGCGACCATGGCGCTGAAGGCGCCGGACGGATTCTCGCTGCTGCAGGAAGCGGTCGACCACGGCGAGGCGGCGATGGCCGCGGCGCTGGCGCGCTTCGCGCCCGGACGCGGCCCGGCCGCCTAAAAGAGGCGCGGGACGTCGATTTAAGACGCCGCCGGTCCGATGCGGCCGAGGCCGGGCACCTTCAGCGCCGGGGCGCTGGGATCGACCCCGAAGATGAAGCCGAGGACGTTGAGCTCGAGGCCTTCCTTGCGCGCCGCCAGCACGCCCAGCGCGCCGAACAGCGAGAGCTGGTAGCCCGTGCCGCTGGGGCTCGACGCGAAGACCGTGGTAAGCCCCAGGTAGTCCTTGCCCAGCGCGATCGGCGGCAGGTCCAGCGCCAGCTCGGGCACCTCGCGGCCGACATGGGCCGTGAAGGTGTTGCTGTTGGGCCCCGGCCACATCTGGTAGCTGTCCTTGTAGGGATAGGAGTCGAGCGCCGCGGCGAGGCGCGGCATGGCGGCCTCGGCGGCGTCGCCGCGCAGCT
>JAEULC010000348.1 GCA_016792605.1 Rhodospirillales bacterium | reverse complement strand
CTCAACGGCGTCGAGGAGGTGACGGCGCCCGGCCCGAACGGCGCCACGATCCTGTTCGACGCGGCAGGCGAGGTCTTCGGCGGCACCATGCGCGCCTATGTCGCCGAGCGCTGGGGCCGGCAGACGCCGCTGACCAACCTGGAGCCGCTGGCGGTCAACGGCATGGACGGCGCCTCGGCCCTGGCACGACTCAACACGCAGAGCGGGCCGGTCGACGTGCGTTTCACCGCGGTGCGCTTCGCGCCCGACCGCATCTACCGCTTCCAGTTCCTGGCGCCGTCGCAGTACGCCCAGGCGCTGTGGCCCGAGTTCGGCAAGGTCACCGGCAGCTTCCGCCGCCTGACCCCGCAGGAAGTGGCCTCGGTCAGGCCGCAGCGCCTGCGCCTGGTCGCGGCCGGGCCGTGGGACACGGTCGAGACGCTGGCGCAGCGCCTGGCCCCGTCCGACCATCAGGTCGAGCGCTTCCGCACGCTGAACGGCCTGAAGCCGGGACAGACCGTCGCGGCCGGCCGGCTCTACAAGATTGTCACCGAGTAGCGACGCTCCATCGCCAAGTCCGGCTCCCCCTCGGGGAAAGGGCTTGCCGATCGCGATGGCGCTCAGCGTCGGCTTCGGCGCGCTGGTGGCGCTCGGCGTCGGCGCGCAGCTCACCATCGGCTACATCTCGACCCAGCGCACCACGATCGACCTGGTGCGCGACCGCGCCGTCTCGACCATGGACACGCTGTGGGGGCGGGTGCGCCAGTACCTGCAGCCGGCGATGGACCAGTCGCGCTTCCTGGTCGAGCGGCTGGAGGACGGGTCGATCGACCCGGCGAGCCCGCGTGAGCTGGCGCATTCGCTGTCGATCGCGCTGGCCGGCACGCCGCAGGTCGACCAGCTCGCCTTCCTGCTGCCCGACCTGACGCTGACGGGCGTCCGCCGCGTGGGCCAGCGGATCGAGTCCTACACCACCGTCGTCGACGCCAATCCGCGCACCGAGGCGGCGCTGGCCGCGATCCGCCAGGCGGTCGACCCGTTCTGGAGCTCGGTCGAGCGCGATCCCTCGACCGGCCTGGCGGCGCTGACCCTGCGCGCGCCGGTGCGCCGCGACGGGCAGCTCCTGGGCGCGCTGCTCAGCACGATCTCGATCATCGACCTGTCGCGCCTGCTGGCCGAGATGAACCTCGCCAAGCAGGAGCGCGGGTTCCTGCTCTATGGCCGCGACTTCGTGCTGGCGCATCCGGCGAACGTGCTGGGCGTGCCGCCGACGAAGGGCGACGAGCCGCTGCCGCGCGTCGCCGATTTCGGCGACCCGGTGCTGACCGCGCTGTGGGACGAGCGCCGGAGCCGCCTGGTCGAACGCCGCGGCAGCGCCGAGGCGCGGCTGGTCGAGGCGCCGGGCGGCCAGCGCCTGGTGCTGTTCCAGCCGTTCCAGGAGTTCGGGCCGGTGCCGTGGATCGTCGGCGGCCAGTTCCTGGTCGAGGAGTTCGCGCCCGAGTTCAAACGCCTGGACCAGATGCTCTATGCCGGACTGGCGGTGCTCGGCGTCGCGGTCGGCGTCGCCGCCCTGCTCGGCCGGCGCATCGCGCGCCCGGTGCGCCGCCTGGCCGAGGCCGCGGAACGCATCGGCCGGCTGGACCTGACCGGGCTGAAGCCCCTGCCCCAGAGCCCGTTCCGCGAGATCGACAGCGCGGCGCGCGCCTTCGACCGGATGACCACGACGCTGCGCTGGGTCGAGACCTACCTGCCGCGCCGGCTGGTGCGCCAGCTCATGCGCCGCGCCGAGGGCGTGGGCTCGGAGGAGCGCGAGGTGACGGTGCTGTTCACCGACATCATCGGCTTCACCGCGCTCAGCGAACACCGCACCGCCGGCGAGATGGCGCAGATGCTCAACGAGCATTTCTCGCTGGTCGAGGCCTGCATCGACGCCGAGGGCGGCACGCTGGACAAATATATCGGCGACTCGGTGATGGCGTTCTGGAACGCGCCCGACCGCCAGCCCGACCACGCCGCGCGCGCCTGCCGCGCCGCGGTCGCCATGGCGCGGACGATGGAGGAGGACTGCCAGCGCCGCCGCGCGAAGGGGCAGGCGGTCCTGCGCATGCGCATCGGCATCCATACCGGCCCGGCCCTGGTCGGCAATATCGGCGCCCCCGGCCGGATCAACTACACGATCGTCGGCGACACGGTGAACGCCGCCCAGCGGCTGCAGGCGCTCGGCCGGCGCTTCGACGACGGAACCTCGGCCGTCATCGCCCTGGCCAGCGCCGAGACCGCGCGCCAGGCCGGAGATGCCGTGCCGATGACAACCGTCGGCCTGCGCGGCCTGGCCGGGCGCGAGAAGCCGATCGAGGTGTTCCGGCTGGCGTAGCAGACCACTGCCGGTCCGCGCCGAAAAAACAAAACGCCCGCCGGTTTCCCGGCGGGCGCCTTGCTGCGAAGTGATGCGGGCCGGGGTTAGGCGGCGCGCAGCACGCTTTCGAGCTTCTGGGCGGCGGCCATCTCGTCGATCTTCTCGACGGCGGCGAGCTCGCGCGCCAGGCGGTCCAGCGCCGCCTGGTAGATCTGGCGCTCGCTGTAGGACTGGTCCGGCTGGCCGGCGTTGCGGTAGAGGTCGCGCACCACCTCGGCGATCGAGACCGGGTCGCCGCTGTTGATCTTGGCCTCGTATTCCTGGGCGCGGCGGCTCCACATCATGCGGCGGACGCGGCTGCGGCCCTTCAGCGTCTTCAGCGCGGTCTCCATCTCCTTGCGGCTGGAGAGGCGGCGCAGGCCGGAGTTCGTGGCCTTCGCGACCGGAACGCGCAGCGTCATGCGCTCCTTCTCGAAGTTGATCACGATCACCTTCAGCGTCGTGCCGGCGATCTCCTGCGTCACCACGCCCTGGATGCGGCCGACGCCGTGCGTCGGATAGACCACGTAGTCGCCCTCGGCGAACTCGGGCTCCTTCACCGGCGCGGCCGGCTTGGCGGCGACGGCGGCCGGGGCCACGGCGACGGCGGCGGGCACGGCGGCCTTGGCCGCCGGCTTCACCGGCTGGCCGTCGCTGGTAGCGACCGTCAGCTTCGGCGCGGCCTTCGGGGCCGCGGCCTTGGCCGGCTTCACGTTGGTGTTGGCGGGGGTGGCGGCGGCGGCGTTGGCGTTGGCCGGCGCAGCGACCTTCTCCTTCACGGTCCCGGCCACGACCTTGGCCGAAACCGGCTTGGCCACGGCGGGCTTGGCCACGGCGGGCTTCGCCGGTGCCTTGGCAGGGGACGAGTCGACAGTCGGGGCGGCCTTTTCCCTGGCCACGGCAGCAGTGCTCTTCGTGATCATTTTATTCTTCGTCTCGACTTTCTGTTTGGAGTTCAATGGTTTGGCAGCAATCTTGGGCTTCGCGGCCGGCTTTGCCGATACCTTGCCGCGCGCCACGGGCTTGGACGTGGCGAGTTTCTTCATCCCGGAAGCCTTGCTGGCGGCGGATTTGGTGGCAGTCTTCGCGGCGGTCTTGGCCTTGGAGGCGGTCTTGGCCGCCGCTGCCTTGTGCTTTGCCATATCCGTTCTCACCCCGTGTACGGCGCACAAATCCCCTCCCGCCGATCCACCACCGGGATGGGCGAAAGACAGGGACGTGCTCCAGTAGAAACCGCCGAGGCAGGGCCATTGTCTTGGCCCTTCAGGGGCCTCAGCGCTAGTGTTTATATAAATAACACAAACTTCGGCCCAAGTCAGCGGCCGCGTTGCGGCCATGCACAATCTGCATGTCGCGCTGGACCGGCAAATGGAGCCGAAGACTTACAAGCCCTTAGCCCAGAACAGGGCCAGGGCAGGCCCAGAACTCAGCGCTTGGCGGGATTGGCGCTGAAATGCTTCTCGAACTTGTCCGCGACGCCCTTCCAGGTCTCGGCGTCTTCCGGCGGCGCGCCCTTGCGGGTGATGTTCGGCCAGCTTCCCGAGTATTCACGGTTAACTTCCGCGAACTTCTCCGCCGCCGTATCGGTATCCGGCACGATCGCCTCGGCCGGGCATTCGGGCTCGCAGACGCCGCAGTCGATGCACTCGTCGGGGTGAATGACGAGCATGTTCTCCCCCTCATAGAAACAGTCGACGGGGCAAACCTCGACGCAATCCATGAACTTGCACTTGATGCAGGCTTCCGTGACGACGTAGGCCATGGTTCCTCTTGCTCCCACCCATTCTTCGTTCGAGCGCCGGTGGGGTAGCATGCGCGCGGCCGGCGACGCAACCCCGGGCGAATCAAGGTCTACCGAGCTCTTACGGGTCGCGCCCGCGAAGGCGGTCGGTGGCGCGGCGTTCGGCCTTGGTCGGCCTGCCCGCCCCGTCGTCCCTGGCCGCATCGGCCGGCGGCCGGTCAGCGACCACGGGGCGCGCCGGCGGGGCCAGGTCGTCGTAGAGCAGGGCGGCCTCCGGCGCCGGGCCGCGGCGCGATCCCAGCGCCCGGACCGCGATCACCCGGATATGGGCCCCGAGCTGGAAGGTAAGGACGTCGCCGACGCGGACCGGCTGGTGCGCCTTCTGGACGATCACCTTGTTGATCCGGGCCCTGCCGCTCTCGCACAGCTTGGCGGCCAGCGTGCGCGACTTCAGGAAGCGCGCGAACCAAAGCCACTTGTCGAGCCGCAGCGAGGCACTGGCGGTTGCGGCGGGCTCAGTGGGGCTGACGTCGGACAACCAGCTCGCCCAACCTGGCGAAGGGACTGAACGGCGCCGATGCCGGTGCAGCGCCCGCCGCCGTCGCCTCGCGCGCCCGCCGGCGGCGGCCGTCGCGGCGGCGGCGCGGCAGGAAGGACACGCCGTCGCCCTGGACCTGGGCGCGGTAGCCGAGCGCCTTCAGCACGCCGGCGACCTCGCCCTCGGCGCAGCCCGCGATCTCGGCAAGTTGCGGCGTCGCCTTGAAGGGGCCCTGCGCGCCAAGCAACCGGCAGGCGGCCGACAGGCGCTCGATCCGGTCGACGCGCAGCAGGCGCGGCCCCAGGCGGCGGAAGCCGAGCGCGAGTTCGAAGGCCTCGGGCCGGTCGGGATCGACCGGCATTGTGGTGGCGCCGACCGGCAGGGCGGCCATCGCCCGCCCGGCATGGACGCCCCACAGCAGGGTCTTCAGCGCCGAGGGCGCCTGCTTCAGAAGCGCCGGCATGAACACGGTTTCGCCGCCGAGCCTTATGCCGAGGCGCACGAGCGCCTGCTTCTCGGGCGCGGAGAGCGCGGCCAGCAGCGGCTCGACCTGCTCGCGCGGCAGCACGCCCCAGGCCTCGATGAGCTGGAACGCCAGGCCGCGCGCGGCGCCCGTGAGCGGCGCCTGCTCGATGCGCTTCAGGGCCGCGAAGACGCGCGCCATCTCGTTCTGCAGCCAGGCTTCGAGGCGCTGGCGCACGCGGGCCTTCAAGCCGCCGTCGAGCAGGTCGCTGCGCAGCGGCTCGATGCGCGGGGTCCGCGGCGTGTCGCCGGCGACGAGGCGCGCCACGGCTGCGTCGTCCCACAGCACGCGCTGATCCGCGGCGCGCAGCGCGAAGGCGTGGTCGGGCTGGTCGACGAAGCGCTGCACGCGGCGGTTCATCTCGCCGTGCAGCGCGCGGCGCGCCACGGCCAGCACCAGGCGCGATTCCGCATCGCGCCCGGCCAGGGGCACGAAGGCGAAGCCCTCGAGCCGGCCGATCGCCTCGCCCTCGACCACGACATTGCCGTCCTTGGTGACGCCGCCGAGCAGCGCCTGGCCGTCGCCCGACTTGCGCGACAGCGCCGAGGCGCGGCGGTCGATGAAGCGCTGCGTCAGGCGCTCGTGCAGCGCGTCGGAAAGCTTGTCCTCGATCGCGCGCGTGAGTTCCTGCCAGTAGGCCGAGCGCGCCAGCCAGTCGGCGCGGTGCGAGATGTAGGTCCAGGTGCGTACATGGGCGATGCGGCTGGTCAGCGTGTCGATGTCGCCGATCGTGCTGTCCAGGCGCTGCACCTGCTCGGCGACCCAGTCCTCGGGCAGGCGTCCCGCAGGCGCGATCAGGTAGCGGAACACGCGCGCCAGCATGCGCGCATGGGCGTCGGTCATGGTCTTGCGGAAGTCCGGAATCTGGCAGACTTCCCACAAGAGGCGCACGCGCTGCGGCGCCCAGGCCGTGTCGGCGATCTCGCGGTCGCGCAGGAGCGCCGAGAGCGCGAGCTGGTCGTCGGCCTCGCGCGCGCGGATCAGGAACGGCGCCGGCGAGCGCGCCTCCAGCGAGCGGCGCAACGCGTCGGGCGTCTGGAAGTCGAGATGCGAATTGCGCCAGAACAGGTGGTCGAGCGGATCAAAGCGGTGCTGCTCGATCGCCTCCACCAGGTTCTCGTCGAGCGGCCCCAGGTCCATCGTCGTGCCGAAGCTGCCGTTGGCCATGTGGCGCCCGGCGCGGCCGGCGATCTGCGCCAGCTCGGCCGGCTGCAGGCGCCTGGACCCGCGGCCGTCATACTTGCTCAGGCCCGCGAAGCAGACATGGTCGAGGTCCATGTTGAGGCCCATGCCGATCGCGTCGGTCGCGACCAGGTAGTCGACCGCGCCCTCTTGAAAAAGCCCGACCTGGGCGTTGCGGGTGCGCGGGCTGAGCGCGCCCAGCACCACGGCGGCGCCGCCGCGGGCGCGGCGCACCATCTCGGCGATCTCGTAGACCTGCGCAGCGGAAAACGCGACCACGGCCGAGCGCGGCGGCAGCCGCGTCAGCTTGCGCGGGCCGGAATAGGTCAGGGTCGAGAACCGCGTCCGGGTCTCGAACTCGGCCTCGGGCACCAGGCGACGGATCAGCGGCCGGGCCGTCTCGGCGCCGAGGAACATGGTCTCGGAGCGGCCGCGGGCGTGCAGCAGCCGGTCGGTAAAGACATGGCCGCGCTCGGGGTCGGCGCAGAGCTGGATCTCGTCGATCGCCAGGAACTCGACCGGGCGATCCAAGGGCATCGATTCGACCGTACAGACGAACCAGCGCGGCTCGGGCGGGATGATCTTTTCCTCGCCCGTGATCAGCGCCACGGCGCGGGCGCCCTTGATCTTGACGATGCGGTCGTAGTTCTCGCGCGCCAGCAGGCGCAAGGGGAAGCCGATCATCCCGCTGGCGTGACCAAGCATGCGCTCGATCGCGAGATGCGTCTTGCCGGTATTGGTCGGCCCGAGCACGGCAATGACCCGGGCGCCGGACTTCTGCTGCATGGCAATATCGAGCATCCGCTACCACCGCCCGGGATGCAAGGGCTAGTTGTGCGGGCCCCGAAAAGGCCCAGGAATTGGCGCAATGCGCCGAGCTACCCGCCCGGGACCATCGGCACGAAGGCGACCGGCAGGACCATCCGGCGGTCGACCGTGCCGTCCTCGTCCTTGCGCACCAGGTAGAGGGCCTGCTCGCCGCCGCGGGGGCCGAGCGGGATCGCCATCCGGCCGCCCGGCCTGAGCTGCCTGACCAGCGCCTCGGGCAGCTCCGGCGCCGCCGCGGTGACGATGATCCCGTCATAGGGCGCGTGCTCGGGCCAGCCGAGATAGCCGTCGCCCTGGCGCAGCTCGACATTGTCGTAGCCCAGCCGCCGCAGCCGCTCGCCCGCCTCGGCCGAAAGATCCGCCACGGTCTCGATCGAATAGACCTTCGCCACCAGCGTCGCCAGCACCGCCGCCTGGTAGCCGCAGCCCGTGCCGATCTCCAGCACCCGGTCGGCGGGTTGCGGGTGCAGCAGATCGGTCATGATCGCAACGATATAGGGCTGGGAGATGGTCTGGTGGTGCCCGATCGGCAAGGGGCGGTTCTCGTAGGCCTGGTCGCGCATCCCCGCCGGCACGAACTCATGCCGCGGCACGGTTCCCAGCGCCTGCAGCACCCGGTGGTCCAGCGCCGACTTGCCCAGGTAGCGGTTGGTCCACAGCACCTCGCTGGCGACGGCCTCGACCATCGCCGCGCGGCGCTGCGCGTCCTCGTCGCCCGGCGGCGGGTCGGACGGGGGGAGGCCAGGGGTGGTCGGCTCGCTCACGACAGGTCTTGCTCCGCGATGGCCCGATCCCATATAGGGCTCGCCCGGGACCACCCCCGGCTCGAGGGTGGGCCAGCCGGACGACCGCAATGCGACCTTTAGGGAACACGATGATGGCGGAAGAGAAGCTGCAATTCCAGGCCGAGGTCGGGCGGCTGCTGGATATCGTGGCCCACTCGCTCTACAGCGACAAGGAAGTCTTCCTGCGCGAGCTGATCTCGAACGCGTCGGACGCCTGCGACCGGCTGCGCTACCTGGCGCTGACCAGGCCCGAGCTTGCCGCCGACGACCCGGCCTACAAGGTCCGCATCGCGATCGACCCGAAGGCGCGCATCCTGACCGTGGCCGACAACGGCATCGGCATGGGCCGCGACGATCTGATCCACAACCTCGGCACCATCGCGCGCTCCGGCACCTCGGCCTTCCTGAAGGACCTGACCGGCGACAGCGGCAAGGACGTGAAGCTGATCGGCCAGTTCGGCGTCGGCTTCTATTCCGCCTTCATGGTCGCCGACAAGGTGGCGGTGACGAGCCGCAAGGCGGGAGAGGAGAAAGCCTGGCGCTGGGAATCCGACGGGCGCGGCGAGTTCACGATCGTCGAGGCGGAGCGCGAGGGCCGCGGCACGACGATCGAGCTGCACATCCGCGCGGGCGAGGACGAGTTCCTGGAGCCGCAGCGCATCCGCCAGGTCGTGCGCACCTATTCCGACCACATCGCCCTGCCGGTCGTGCTGGTCGAGGACGGCAAGGACCAGACGCTGAACGCCGCCGCCGCGCTGTGGCAGAAGCCCAAGAACGAGATTACCGAGCAGCAGTACAAGGAATTCTACCGCCACGCGGGCCACCTGGGCGACGAACCCTGGCTGACCGTGCATTTCAAGGTCGAGGGTAAGGTCGAGTACGCGGCGCTGCTCTTCGTGCCCACGGAAAAGCCGTTCGACCTCTACCACCCCGACCGCCGCCATCGCGTGAAGCTCTACGTCAAGCGCGTGTTCATCACCGACGAGGCGGCCGAGCTGGTGCCGTCCTGGCTGCGCTTCCTCAAGGGCGTGGTCGACTCGGAAGACCTGCCGCTGAACGTCAGCCGCGAGATGCTGCAGAAGAACGCGGTGCTGGCGAAGATCCGCCACGGCCTGGTCGGCCGCGTGCTGAGCAAGCTGGAGAAGAAGGCCGAGGCCGCGCCCGAGGAGTACCTGTCCTTCTTCGAGAAGTTCGGCGCGGTGCTGAAGGAAGGCCTCTACGAGGACTTCGAGCGCCGCGAGACGCTGCTGAAGCTCGCGCTCTTCCGCTCGACGCAGGGCGAGGGCTGGTCGTCGCTGGCCGAGTATGTCGGCCGCATGAAAGAGGGCCAGGATGCGATCTACTACATCACCGGCGACGACGCGAAGGCGTTGCGCAAGAGCCCGCAGCTCGAGGGCTTCGCCGCCAAGGGCATCGAGGTGCTGCTGCTCTCCGACCCGATCGACGATTTCTGGATCGCCTCGGTCGGCGAGTACGAGGGCAAGAAGTTCCGCTCGGTGACGCAGGGCGGCGCCGACCTGTCGAAAATCGGCGCGGACGGCAAGGACGAGGAGAAGAAGGAGCCGCCGGCGGAACTCGCCGGTCTCGTCGCCGTGCTGCGCCTCGCCTTGAAGGACGAGGTGAAGGACGTCCGCGCCTCGGAGCGCCTGACCGAAAGCGCGGTCTGCCTGGTCGCCGACCAGGGCGACCTCGACATGCGGATCGAGCGCATGCTGCGCCAGCACAAGCAGCTCGACCAGGCCAGCAAACGCATCCTCGAGATCAACCCCAAGCACGCGCTGATCGCCGAACTCGCCAAGCAGGTCGGCAAGCCGGAGCAGGCCCAGGCGCTCAACGACCTCGCCTTCCTGCTGCTCGACCAGGCCCGCATCGTCGAAGGCGAAGTCGTCCCCGACCCCGCCGCCTTCGCCCGGCGCCTGTCGAGCGCGCTGGCGCGCGGCCTGGGCTAGGCTTATCGTCGTCGCGGCCAAGCCCCGGGGGAAGCGACGACGGGTATGAGTTTCGACGGGTTCCTCTCGACGATCGAATCCGACAGGCTGCGGGAGGTTGCCGAGACTTGGCGCCAGGCCGGCACCGGGCGCCGCATGCCGGGGTGGCGCGATATCGATCCGCTGGCGCTGGGGAAGAACCTGCCGATCGTCTGGGCTTGGAAATACGACCGCGCCACGGAGCAGTTCACCGGCCGCCTGTCCGGCGAGGAGATCACGCAGGCCTTCGGCAAGAGCCTGCGCGGACGCAAGCACGAGGAGTTCTTTCCCAAGGACGAGCAGCCGCGCGTGTTCCGGCTGCACCGCCGGGTGGTCGCGGAGCCAGCTTTCGCACGCGGCACCGGGCGCGTCTTCTCGCATGTCGGGCGCGTCGGAATCGGCGAGCGGATCATCATGCCGCTGGCGGACGACGGCGCCAATGGCGATGGGATCATCGGCGCCACGGTCTACCAGCTCTACGACAAACCCGCGCCCGAGGACCCGGCAGATCCGGGACTGCGCCTGTCGTTCTTCCCCTTGGACTGAACCGCCGCCGTCAGCGCGGCAGCTTCTGCTCCGCGCCCGAGGGCAGCGGTGCCTTCGGGTCGACGATCCAGGCGAGCACGTCCTGGCGCACGGTGTCGGCGTCGAGGTCGCGCAGCAGCATGTGGTAGCCCTGGGGGTAGACGGCGAGGCGCTGGCGCCCACCGGCGTCGGCCGGCAGGTTCTTGAGGAAATTGTCGACCGGACCCTTGGGGATGAGCTGCTCGTTGCTGCCGTAGAGGATCAGCGCCGTGGCGGCGAAGCGCGGTGCGGCGGCCTGGGCGTCGTCCATCAGGTTCACGAGGCCGTAGACCGTGTCGATGCGGTTGTACTTCTGCACCAGCGGGTCCGATCCGAGCTGGCGCAGCATCGGGATGTTGTCCGAGGGCACACGGCCGGTATTGCCGCCGCCGACCGGGAACCACGGCATCCAGTGCGCGAGGAAATCGAGCGTGCCGGCCTGGATCGACGGCATGCCGGCGCGGCCCCAGAGCGCGGGCGCAGCCAGGATCGCGCCGTCGACTGGCGGCGGCTGGCCCCCTGTTGCTGGATCGGCGGCCAGCGCCACGATCGCGACCGACGCACCCATGCTCTCGCCCAGGATGTAGAGCTTCGCGTCGGGGTGCCGTGCGCGCACCAGCCGCGCCATCTGGCCGAGGTCGCGTACCAGCAGCGCGGTGCCGGGCCAGATGCCCTGCTCCGGCGCCTCGCCGAAGCCGCGCTGGTCGTAGGCGTAGGTGAGCACGCCCGCCCTGGCCCACTCCGTCGCCGACTGGTCGAAGGCGTTGCGGTAGTCGTTGAAGCCGTGCAGCGCGAGAAGCACCGCGCGCGGCGGCCCGTCGGGCTTCCAGGTCTTGACCTTCAGCGCGATGCCGTCGTCGGTGACCAGGCGCTCGCCGTCGAAGGCCGCGGGCTGATTGACGGGCCCGAGCTGCTGCAGCGACGGCGCGCAGGCCGCGAGCGCGAGGAAGGCGAGCGCCGCGGCGAGCAGCCTCATGCCGCTCCGGTTCGGCCCGCGCCGGTGAGCTGCAGGAAGATGTCCTCGAGATCGCTCTCGGTCGTCGAGAGGTCGACCACGGGCAGGCCGCTCGCCTGCACCGCGGCGAGGATCTGGCCGACCGGGCCCTTGCTCGGCCGGTAGTGGATGACGAGCTTGCGCGGGCCGACAAGCGTCGCGCCGAACGGCATCAGCGCGCCCGGGACCGCGGCAATATCGGCGCCGAGATGCACCGTCAGCTCCTTGGCGTCGATGCGCGCGAGCAGCGTTTCCTTGGGCTCGCAGGCCACGACCTTGCCGCGGTCGATGATCGCGATGCGGTCGCACAGCTCCTCGGCTTCTTCCAGGTAGTGCGTCGTCAGCAGCACCGTCGTGCCGCGCTCGTTGAGACGCCGCACGTAGCTCCAGAGCTGCTGGCGCAGCTCCACGTCCACGCCGGCGGTCGGCTCGTCGAGCACGAGGACCGGCGGGCTGTGCACCATCGCCTTGGCGACGAGCAGGCGCCGGCGCATGCCGCCGGACAGCGTGCGGGGGTATGCGTCGGCCTTGTCGACGAGGCCGACCGCATCGAGGATCTCCATCGTCCGGCGCTCAGGCTTCGGCACGCCGTACATGCCGGCCTGCAGTTCGAGGAGCGCGCGCGGCGTGAAGAACGGATCGATGTTGAGTTCCTGCGGCACGACGCCGATCGCCGCCTTGGCGCCGCGCGGATCGCGGTCGATGTCGATATCCCAGATCCGCGCCGTGCCCGAGGTCTTCAGCACCAGCCCGGCGAGGATGTTGATCAGCGTCGACTTGCCCGCGCCGTTGGGACCGAGCAGCGCGAAGCGGCTGCCGCGCGGCACGGCGAGATCGACGCCCGCGAGCGCGGTCTTGGTGCCGCTCTTGCCTCGGTAGACCTTGGTAAGACCCTGGACGGCGACCGCATCGGCCGGCATCGGGCCGGCAGCGCCACGCAGCGTCGTCACGGGATCGTCGGCCAGCGCCATGCGCCTTCCGCCTGATTTCTGTCGGGATGGTTGATTGTGCCGGGCGCATGCGTATCATCGCCGGCGCGCCCGGGTCAAATCCCGGCCAGCCTCAACGCCGGAACCGCACCATGACCGCCACTCCGCTGGAAACTATTGAAATCACGAGCGAAACCGTTGCGTGCGACGGCGGCGGCGGGGCGCTGGGACATCCCAAGGTCTACCTGAACCTGGGCGACAAGGACCACATCGACTGCCCGTATTGCGGCCGGCAGTTCAAGCTCAAGCCGGGCGCGAAGCGCGGCGGCGGGCACTGAGCCACCGCCCCGCGGCTTTCTCCAGCTCCGCCAGCACCAGCACCGCCAGCCCGACTCCGACGATCGCGATCCAGTCGCCCGGCGCCAGCGCCGCGCTGCCGAGCAGCGCCTGCGCCGGCGGGGCGTAGGTGAAGACGAGCTGCGCCGCCATGGTCAGCGCGATCGTCGCGAGCGCCGGGCCGCTGGTCCTGAGCGCGGCGGGCGACAGGCCGGGCGCGGCCAGGAACCGCGCCGGGATCAGGTAGAACGCCTCGCAGGCCACCACCGCGTTGACGGCGACGGTGCGCGCCGTCTCCACGCTGGCGCCGGTCGCCACGTACCAGTGGAACAGCGAATAGGCCGCGGCCAGCATCAAGAGTCCGACGAAGACGATCCGCCACAGCACCAGGCGCGACAGGACCGGCTCGTCCGGCGCGCGCGGCTTGCGGCGCATCACGTCGGCCTCCGGCGTCTCGACGACCAGTGCCAGGGCCAGCGTCACCGAGGTGACGAGGTTGATCCACATGATCTGCACCGGCGTCACCGGCATGACGCCGCCGACCAGCACGGCGATCGACACCAGCAGCGCCTCGCCGAGATCGGTCGGCAGGATGAACATCAGCGTCTTGCGCAGGTTGTCGTAGACCGCGCGGCCCTGGCGCACCGCCTCGGCGATGGTGGCGAAATTGTCGTCGGCGAGCACCATGACCGAGGCCTCCTTGGCCGCGTCGGTACCCTTCTTCCCCATCGCCACGCCGACATCCGCGCGCTTCAGCGCCGGCGCGTCGTTGACGCCGTCGCCGGTCATCGCAACGACCTGGCCCTGCGCCTGCAGCGCCGCGACCAGGCGCAGTTTGTGCGCCGGGTCGGCGCGCGCGATGACGCAGGCCCGGCTTGCCGCGACCTGGAGGTCCGCGTCGCCGAGCGCGCCGATCTCGGCGCCGGAAAGCACCGCGTGCGGCGACGGCGTCGGGCCGAGGATTCCGATCTCGCGACCGATCGATGCCGCTGTCGCCGCGTGATCGCCGGTGATCATCACCACGCGGATGCCGGCGGCCTGGCAATCCCGGACCGCGGCGATCGCCTCGGGCCGCGGCGGGTCGATCATCGCTACCAGGCCCAGCAGGACGAAGCCCTCGTCCATGTCGTCCATCGTCAGGGCATCGCCCTGGAAGTCCCGGCACGCGATGGCGAGCACGCGCTGGCCCTCCTGGGCGGCGGCGTCGATCGCGCGCCGCCAGGCCGCTATATCCAGCGCCCGCGTTCCCTCGGCGACGCGTTCGCGGCTGCAGCGCTCCAGCACCGCCTCGGGCGCGCCTTTCAGGTGGATCGTGCGGCCGTTGAGCGTCGCCATGAATCGATGCGCGGCATCGAAGGGAATCTCGTCGCGGCGCGGGTTCGCGGCGACGAGCGCGGCGACATCGATGCCGCCCTTCATCGCCACGGCCAGCAGCGCGCCCTCGGTCGGGTCGCCGGCAAGCTCCCAGCCCTGCCCGCCCCGGCGCAGCGCCGCGTCGTTGCACAGCGCCGCCGCGCGCAGCAGTTCCAGCGCCACGTCCATCGGGCCATCGCCCGCGATGTCGCCCTCCGGCGCATAGCCCGTGCCGCCGACCACGAACTCCCCGTCGGCGACCAGCAGGGCGCGCGCGGTCAGCTCGTTCTGCGTCAGGGTTCCGGTCTTGTCGGTGCAGATCGTGGTGACCGAGCCCAGCGTCTCGACCGCCGGCAGGCGGCGGACGATGGCCTTGTGGCGCGCCATGCGCTCGACCCCGATGGCGAGCGCGATGGTGATGATCGCCGGCAGGCCCTCGGGGATCGCCGCCACGGTCAGCCCGACCGCGGCCATGAACATCTCGGATGCCGGCAGGCCGCGCCACAGCGTCCCGATGGCGAAGGTGGCGCCGGCCAGCAGCAGGATCATCGCCGTCAGCCACCGGCCCATGACGTCGAGTTTGGCGAGGAGCGGCGTGGCCAATGCCTCGGTTTCCGCCAGGAGGCGGCCGACCTTGCCGATCTCGCTCTGCGGGCCCGTCGCGACGACGACGCCCGAGCCCTGCCCCGCCGCGACCACGGTGCCGGCAAAGGCAAGCGAGGCGCGCTCGCCGAGCGATGCATCGGCGGCGACCGGATCGACCGTCTTGTCGACCGGCACGGATTCTCCGGTTAGGGCCGCCTGGTCGACGCGCAGCCCCTTGGCGTTGAGCAGCCGGAGGTCGGCCGGCACCTTGTCGCCCGGCTGCAGGAACACGATGTCGCCCGGCACCAGCGTGCCGGCGTCGAGGTCGCGGCGCTCGCCGTCGCGCAAGGCGATCGCGTGCGGCGACAGCATGTTGCGCACCGCGTCGATCGCGCGCTGGGCCTTCCCTTCCTGCACGAAGCCGATCAGCGCGTTCAACACCACGACGCCCAGGATCACGCCGGTGTCGGTCCACGCGCCGAGCCAGAACGTGACCGCGGCGGAAACCAGCAGCACGTAGATCAGCACGTTGTGGAACTGGCCGAGGACGCGCCGGAGCAGCGACGGCCGCGACGGGGCCGGCAGGCGGTTCGGCCCGTGTTCCTGCAGGCGGCGCGCCGCCTCCGCCGCGCTCAAGCCCCCGGGCGCGGCCTCCAGCGCCTTAAGCGCGGCTTCGGGCGAAAGCGCATGCCAGGATTGCCCCGGCATGGCGCTAATGCGCCATCAGCACCGGCAGCGTCGCCCGGTCGAGCACGTAGCGCGTCGCGCCGCCGAAGACGAGTTCGCTCAGCCGCGAATGGCCGAAGGCGCCCATCACGACGAGGTCGGCGCCGACCGTGGCTGCGTTGTCGAGGATCCGCTCGCCGGCGACGCGGTCCTCGTCGCGGTCGTGGCGCTGTTCGACCTTGGCGACGCCGTGCTGCTTCAGCCACGCGGCGAGCTCGTCATTCGCGCCCGGCGGATCCTCGGCATTGTCGATGGTCAGGATCACCACGCGGTCGGCCTTGCGCAGGATCGGCATGGCCAGGCGCACGGCGCGCGACGCCTCGCGCGTCGGCTTCCAGGCGATCATCACCGTCCTGCCGATGTCCGTGGCGGTGAATTCCGGCGGCACCAGGATGACCGGCGCCACGGCGATCAGCGCCAGGTGATCCGGCGGGTGGGCCACCACCGCCTCCTCGAGATTCTGCGCCGGGGTGCGGCCGACGATCGCGAGGTCGGCGTAGTAGAGCCGCTTGCCCAGGCATTCGCCGGCATCGCCCGACTCCTTGCGCCACGTGGCCGAGGTGCCGGCGGTCAATTCCTTGTAGCGCCTCTCGCTGGCGGCGGCGCGGTCGGCATAGGCGTCGGCCAGCGCGCCCAGATAGCCGCCCGCCGCCGCGCGGCCGACATAGCCGAGCGGCAGATCCTTCAGCGACGGGGTGATGAACATGCCTTCCACCGTCGCGCCGAGGCGCTTGGCCAGCGCCAGGGCTGCGCGCACGCGCTGGGCTTCCGCCGGATCGTCGGCGAGGTGGACGAGAACGGACACGATGGACATGACGGCGGAACCCCCGGACGGTGTCTAAGCCAGCGATACTACCGGCGAGGGCCCGCCAAGGCCATGATCCAACGCAACTACCCGGCCCCACGCCGGCCCGTGGTTCCGCCGGGCGACGTCAGGGCAGCACGCGCGCCGGTGGCGGCTCGGACACCACGATGATCTCGGGCGCGATCCGCGGATCGTCGCTGGGGGCGATGGCGGAGGCCGGCGACAGCATGCCGAGGGGCAGCGGGTCGCGCGGCGGCGCCGGTCGCCGGTCCTGCGTCAGTCGAAGCGAGGGGCTCGGGAAGGTTCGAATGGTCTTGATCATGGCCGCACTCCGTCGCCTGGGGTGGAGCATGAAGGACTAGTCGAATGGCGGAAAGAACAGGGGGCGGCGCACCGGTTCCCCGGCGCGCCGCGATGCTGGACAGTTAGAGGGAGGCGGTTAGGCCGCCTTGGCGTCGATGCTCTGCACGTTCGACTTGTCGGCGCCGATCTGGCCAGCGCCGATCTGGATCGTGCGCGGCTTCATCGCCTCGGGCACCTCGCGCACCAAGTCGATGGTCAAAAGACCATTGACCAGCGACGCGTTGCTGACCTTCACGTAGTCGGCCAGGCTGAAGCGGCGCTCGAACGCGCGGCCCGCGATCCCGCGGTGCAGGAACTGCGTGCCCTGCGGCACCGGACGCGCCTTGGCGCTGACCGTCAGCGTGTTCTGGTGCTGGACGACCGTCAGGTCCTCCTCGGTCAGGCCGGCGACGGCCATGGTGATCTTGTACTGGTTGTCGCCCGTCAGTTCGATGTTGTACGGCGGGTAGCCGTCGCTCTCGGTCGCGCGCTGCGCATCATCGAGCAGGTCGGCGATGCGGTCGAACCCGACGGTGGAACGGAAGAAGGGGGAAAAGTCGAAGCTTGCCATTGCCATATTCTCCAATGAGCAACATGGTTCACGTGGATGGGCCCACCGCACCGCGGCTGGGTCCGGCTCGTGTCGCGGCCCCGCACGGGCAACCGCGACATCCCCGACATAGGCAGGCGGTTTGCCGGTTCAAGGGGGTCGCAACGCGCGAATTTTTCCCGAGGTTTTTCAGCTAGATTGGAAGCCATGGCCAAGAAACCCTCCCCTGCTCCCGCCGCCGCTGCCGCCACCGGCACCGCGCCCTTCCGCCACCTCTACCTGGTCGACGGATCGGGCTTCATCTTTCGCGCCTTTCACGCGCTCCCGCCCCTGACCCGGCAGGACGGCACCCCGGTCGGCGCCGTCCTGGGCTTCTGCAACATCCTGTTGAAGTTGCTCGACGGCACCGACTGCGACGGCATCGCCGTGATCTTCGACGCGGGCCGCAAGACCTTCCGCAACGACCTCTACCCCGACTACAAGGCGCATCGCCCCGACCCGCCGCCCGAGCTGATCCCGCAGTTCGCCCTGGTGCGCCAGGCGACGGAGGCCTTCAACGTCAAGGGAATCGAGGCAGCCAACTACGAAGCCGACGACCTGATCGCGACCTATGCCCGCCAGGCCAGGGCGGCAGGCATCGAGGTCACGATCGTGTCCTCGGACAAGGACCTGATGCAGCTCGTGCGCCAGGGCGTCGGCATGCTGGACCCGATCAAGGCCAAGCCGATCGGCCCGGCCGAGGTGTTCGAGAAGTTCGGCGTCGCGCCCGAGAAGGTGATCGAGGTGCAGGCGCTGGCCGGCGATTCGGTCGACAACGTGCCGGGCGTGCCGGGCATCGGCATCAAGACCGCCGCCCAGCTCATCACCGAGTATGGCGACCTCGACACGCTCCTGGCGCGGGCCGGCGAGATCAAGCAGCCCAAGCGGCGCGAGACGCTGCTCGCCAACGCCGACAAGGCGCGGATCAGCCGCGACCTCGTTCGGCTGAAGGACGACGTTCCGGACGCACCGGCCTTGGCCAGCCTCGCCCGCCAGGCGCTGGACCGCGACAAGCTGCTGGCCTTCCTGTCGGAGAACCAGTTCCGCTCGCTGCTCCAGCGCATGTCGAACGGCCAGGCGCCGACCAAGGCCGAAACGGCCGCAGCGAAGGCCGCTCCCGCGCCGGCGCCGGTCGCCGCGGGCGGTCCCTCGGCCGCCACGGCTGCGGCGACCCAGCCGGTCGACCGGTCGAAATACGAGCTGGTGCAGACCATGGCGGACCTGGAGCGCTGGATCGCGGACGCGACCGGCCAGGGCATGGTCGCGATCGACACCGAGACGACCGGGCTGGACGCAATGCGGGCCGAGTTGGTCGGCGTCTCGATGGCGCTAGGGCCGAACCGCGCCTGCTACATCCCCCTGGCCCATGGCGCCACCGGCAAGGGCGGCGAGCTCGACCTGGGCGGCGGCGCGCGGCCCAAGCAGATCCCCTTGAAGGACGCGCTCGCCGCGCTGAAACCGATGCTGGCCGACCCGTCGGTGCTGAAGATCGGCCACAACCTGAAATACGACCTGCAGATCCTCGGCCGCTACGGCGTCGAGGTGACGCCGATCGACGACACGATGCTGATCTCCTACGTGATCGAGGGCGGCAGCCACGGCCACGGCATGGACGAGCTGTCCTCGCTGCTGCTGGGCCACCAGACGATCAAGTTCGCGGAGGTCTGCGGCACGGGCAAGGACCAGATCACCTTCGACCGGGTGCCGCTCGACAAGGCCCTGGACTACGCCGCGGAGGACGCCGACGTCACCTTCCGCTTCCACCAGATGCTGAAGCCCCGGCTGGTCGCCGAACACTTGGTCTCGGTCTACGAGACCATCGAGCGCCCGCTGACCGCCGTGGTGGGGCAGATGGAGAAGGCCGGCGTGCTGGTCGACCGGACCGAGCTGGCGCGGCTCAGCAAGGACTTCGCCGAGCGCCTGGCCGAGCTGGAGAAGGTGATCCACAAGCTGGCCGGCGAAAGCTTCAACATCGGCTCGCCCAAGCAGCTCGGCGACATCCTGTTCGACAAGATGGGGCTGAAGGGCGGGGTCAAGACCAAGACCGGGGGCTACTCGACCAACTCCGACGTGCTGGAGCCCCTGGCCGCCGAGGGCCACGACATCGCCCAGCGCGTGCTCGACTGGCGCCAGCTCGCCAAGCTCAAGAGCACCTATGCCGACGCCCTGGTCGAGCAGATCAACCCGGAGACGGGCCGCGTCCACACCTCCTTCGCGCTCGCCGCGACCACGACCGGGCGCCTGTCCTCGACCGACCCCAACCTGCAGAACATCCCGGTCCGGACCGAGGAGGGGCGCAAGATCCGCAAGGCCTTTATCGCCCGCAAGGGCTGGAAGCTGCTGTCGGTCGACTATTCCCAGATCGAGCTGCGGCTGGTGGCCGAGATCGCCCGGATCGACGCCCTGCAGCAGGCCTTCCGCGAGGGGGTGGACATCCACGCGCTGACCGCCTCGCAGGTCTTCGGGGTGCCGATCAAGGGCATGGACCCGATGGTCCGGCGCCAGGCCAAGGCGATCAATTTCGGCATCATCTACGGCATCTCGGGCTTCGGCCTGGCGCAGCAGATCGGCGTCACTCCGGCCGAGGCCAATGCCTACATCAAGGCATACCTGGACCGGTACGCGGGCATCCGCGAGTACATGGAGCGGATGAAGGCGGAGTGCCACAAGCGCGGCTATGTCGAGACCCTGTTCGGGCGGCGCTGCCATATCCAGGGCGCCAACGACCGCAACATGGCCCGGCGCAGCTTTGCCGAGCGCCAGGCGATCAACGCCCCGATCCAGGGCACGGCCGCCGACATCATCAAGCGCGCCATGGTCCAGGTCGCCGACCGCCTGGCCGGGACCAGGCTCAAGGCCGAGATGCTGCTGCAGGTCCATGACGAGCTGCTGTTCGAGGTGCCGGAAAAGGAAGTCGAGGAGACCAGCGCGCTGGTCCGCTCGGTCATGGAGCAGGCCGCGTCGCCCGTGCTTGCGCTCTCCGTGCCCCTGGTCGCCGAGGCGGGAATCGGCAACACCTGGGCAGACGCTCATTAAAGTAAGCATTCTCAGATTATTATAGGATTTACCTCAACTCGATTATCTGGCTTGAGCGAGGCGCGAAAGGGTTAAACTGCATTTGCAGTTCATTAACCAAGGCGATTCCGGCTTCCGGCCGAATTTCGGTTCGGTTTCAAACCGTTATCGGACGCGCCTGCGATCGCCTCGTCGGCGATGCTGAACGGCAACCGTTAACCCGCTCCTGCCATGTAAAGAATTGATTAACCATGTTTTTATTAACTTTGGCGCCGCTGAGCCGAGCTTCGACCGGCTGAGGGCACGCAGCGTGCCTTGTGCCGGGCGTGAAACGAGATACAAGCGTCCTACAGCAAGTAGCTGAAATCACTATATAGGATCGATATCGCAATAAATTCGCTGCCAGAAGCCTCGCGGTCGCGGTTAGGCAAATCGTGGTTAATTTCGGCTCCGCGACCATTCCGGGGCGGCAAGGACCCGGCAATCGCGGCCAGGGGCTCCTCAGGCGAGGCTGCGGGCGTGCTTGACGAGGCGGACCAGCTCGGCCCGGGCGCGCTCGGCATCGGCGATCCTGGCGCCGAATTCGAGCCTGGCGACCCAGCCCTGGCTGCCCTCGCCGACCAGCTTCAGGTCGCAGCCCTCGGGATCGATCCCGGTCATGCGCCACTGGCAGCCCTGAGGTGCCGCGGGCTGGCCCAGGAGCTTCGTCGCGTAGAGGCCGACGGCGTCGGCGTGGTCCTCGTTCATGTGGCCGACGATGTCGGCCTCGCGCTCGACCAGGGCCTGGGCATCCGCCGGGGGATCCAAAAAGGCCGCCCCGTCGATCCAGTGGATCCGCCCGAAGCCGCCGACCAGGTGGGCGCGCTCGACCGCCATCCGGTAGAAGCCGAAGTCCTTGAAGTCGGCGTACATGGCCGCGCCGGGATGCCTGGCCAGGAAACGGGTACGGTGGCGCGGCTCGTCCGTCCGGCGTACGCGCCCGACCAGGGTCGCCCGCGGGCCGGTCAGGGGCTCGTCGAGCCCGGCCGTGCCGTCGACCAGCAGCGCCGCCCGGTCGTCCAGGGCCAGGTCCTTGGTGTGCTCGGCCAGGCCCGAGATCAGCAGGATCGGACTGGCGTCGTGGTCGACGGCGATCAGGACCAGGGCGGCATAGGGCGATCCGCCCTGGGCGTCGCCCGGCCGGCGGGTCGTCGCGAGGGTCGCCCGGTCGCTCGAGCGGACCAGGCGGCGGGCCAGGATGGCGGGGCTGGCAGGGGCGGGCGTGTCGTTCATGCCGGGATGGAACGCCGGAAGCCTTGTTCGGGTCAATGGGGCTGGTCTATGTCTCGATCATGCCCCGCGCCCTGGTCCTCGCCCTCGCCCTGCTGCTGCCCTGCCTGCCTGTCTTGCCGGCCGGGGCGCAGGAGGACCGCCTGGGCGACCTGACGGTCAAGGCGGCCTGGGCGGCGCCATCGTCGCTCTCCAGGCGGACCGGCTCGGTCTACCTGACGATCGCCAATGGCGGGACACGGGACGACCAGCTCATCGCCGCCCATACCGACGCCGCAGAGGAAACCGAGCTGCGCTCGCACCGCACCGGCGAGGTGGTGGGCCGCGCCCGGCGCGTGTCGGCGGTCAGGTTGCCGGCGTCCGAAACGGTCGTGCTGCGGCCCGGCGCCGAGCATGTCGCCCTGATCGACGTGAAGACGCCGCTGAAGGCCGGGGACCGGCTGTCCCTGCTGCTGATGTTCGAAAAGTCGGGGCTTCTGACCGTCACCGTGCCCGTGACGACGGGCGCCCCCAACTAGCCGACGCCTGTCAGCTGGCCTTGCGCCAGACCGTCCCCGACACCCAGCCGAGCACGCCCCAGAACAGCGCCGCCACCGCCAGCGACAGGACGGCGAACTGCGCCGCCAGCTCGGGCGGCACGCCGCCGGCTTCGCCCGCCGGCGGATGGGGGGCGCCGACCACGTGCGGGATCACGATCGCGGCCACGCCCAGAATCTTCAGCGCCACGTGGCGCCCGAAGACGATCAGCGCCAGGCCGACGCCGGTCGCCAGCGCCGTGCCGAACCACCAGACCTGGCGTGGCCCGACGGCGGCGGCGACCGATCCCGGCAGCTCGGGCGGCAGGCCCAGCGTCGGCGCCAGGGTGAAGCAGGCGAAGCCCGCCGCGCCCCAGAGAAGGCCCTTCTGCCCGTCGACCTCGCGCCCCGCCAGGGTGAAGCCGGCCACCAGCAGCAGGGCGAAGCCCAGGCTCACACCGAGATTGGCCAGCGCGGTGAAGGCGATCCGCTCGATCCCGTCCGCGGGCGACCAGGCGTCGGCATCGTGGTGATGGTCGGCCGGCGTGCCCGGGGCGTGGCTGTGCGCCTGCGGCTCGGCCTTCGGCGCCGCGTCCTCGAAGGTCTCGGCCTTCAGGATCAGCGGCACCACGACTGCCTGCTGGGCGGCGGTGACGACCGCGCAGCCGACCACGGCCGCGACCAGCGCGGCGATAAGGGCTCGGCGCATGGAAATCTCCCTAGGAAGGGATCAGTGGCAGGGGAAGGCGAAGGCGTGGCGCGCGTCGTGGGCCGCATTGTGCAGCACGTCGGCGCCGGCAAACCCGGTGATGAACAGGAAGGCCAGGCCCACCAGCGCCAGGAGGCCCGCCTGGCCGAGGCGGCCGGAAAGATCGGCGAGACCGGCGGAAGCGTGGGCGGCGATGCGGCTCATGGGTATCCCCCTGGAATTGCTGACGGGACCATAGGAGCGGCCCCGTCCCACTGTCAATTGCGGCGCACTGTCGACCCGGCAGGCTACCGGTTCTTGAACTGCGGCGGCCGTTTCTCGACAAAAGCCGACATGCCCTCCTTCTGGTCCTCGGTGGCGAAGGTCGAGTGGAACAGGCGGCGCTCGAACTTCACGCCCTCGGCCATCGTCGTCTCGTAGGCGCGGTTGACCGATTCCTTGGCCATCATGACGACGGGACGCGACAGGGCGGCGATGCGCTCGGCAACCTTGACCGCCTCGGCCAGCAGCTCGGCAGCGGGCACCACGCGGCTGACCAGGCCGGCGCGCTCGGCCTCGGCCGCATCCATCATGCGGCCGGTCAGGCACATCTCCATCGCCTTCGACTTGCCGACGAAGCGCGTCAGGCGCTGGGTGCCGCCCGAGCCGGGAATCGTGCCGATCGTGATTTCGGGCTGGCCGAACTTGGCGGTGTCGGCGGCCAGGATGAAGTCGCACATCATCGCCACCTCGCAGCCGCCGCCCAGCGCGAAGCCCGCGACTGCGGCGATGACCGGCTTGCGCACGACGCTGACGCGCTCCCAGCCCTTGGTGATGAAGTCGGCCAGGTACACGTCCATGTAGGACTTGCCGGCCATCTCCTTGATGTCGGCGCCGGCGGCAAAGGCCTTCTCGCTGCCGGTCAGCACGATGCAACCGATATTGTCGTCGGCCTCCATGTCGTCGAGCGCCTGGCCCAGGTCGGCGATCAGCGGCGAGGAGAGCGCGTTCAGCGCCTTCGGCCGGTTCAGCGTGATGATGCCGACCTTGCCGCGCTTCTCGACCAGGATGTTCTCGTAGGTCATGGGGACGAACCTCTGCGATACCGGGGGATAGGGCGCTATCTAGCCTAGCGCTGACATTTTGCACAGTAGAAGGTCGAACGGCCGGACTGCACCAGCCGCCGGATCGGCGCCTTGCAGCGGGGACAGGGCTCGCCCTCGCGGTCGTAGACCTTGAAGCTGTGCTGGAAATAGCCGAGCTCGCCGGTTGCCTGCACGTAGTCGCGCAGGGTCGACCCGCCGGCCTTGATCGCGGCGTTGAGCACGTCCTTGATCGCGACGACGAGCTTCTCGGCGCGCTCGCCCTGCACTTTCCCGGCCAGTCGCTTGGGGGAAATCTCCGCGCGGTGCAATGCCTCGCAGGCATAGATGTTGCCGACGCCGACCACCAGGCGCTGGTCCAGGATCGCGGCCTTGATCGGCGTGCGCTTGCCCTTGAGCAGGGATGCGAGCCGCGCCGCGTCGAACACCGCGTCCAGCGGCTCCGGACCGAGATGCTTCAGCAGCTTGTGTTCGTGCATCGCGTTCGACGATACCAGATCCATCATGCCGAATCGGCGCGGGTCGTTGAAGGTGACGGTCCAGCCATGATCGGTATGCAGCACGATGTGGTCGTGCGCGTCGCGCAGGCCGGTGTCGTGGTGGAATTCGCCGAGCTTGGTGGCCTTCCCGCTCTTCGTCACCACCATCCGGCCCGACATGCCGAGATGGCAGAGCAGCACCATGCCGTCGTCGAGCCGCAGCACGAGATACTTGGCGCGGCGGTCGATTGCCTCGACCCGCCGGCCGGTGAGCCGCTTGGCGAAGTCGGGCGGCAGCGGGAAGCGCAGGTCGGCGCGGTGCTGCTCGACCCGCGCCAGGCGGTGGCCGACCAGGGTGCGCGCCAGGCCGTTCTTGACGGTTTCGACCTCGGGAAGCTCGGGCATTCGGCGGTTCCTCTCGGGGGCCGCACGCTAGCAACTTGGCCGCCTGGGCGCTATGGTCCAGCACCATGGAAAACCGACCGGATTCCGCCCCCGTCCCGGCCCCCGACGAGACCGTTCCCTTCGGCTACCGCGACGTGGCGCCGGAGGACAAGGCCGGGCTGGTGCGCGGCGTGTTCGACAGCGTGGCCACGCGCTACGACGTGATGAACGACCTGATGAGCGGCGGCATCCACCGCCTGTGGAAACGGTCGATGCTCGACCTGTTGCGCCCGCGCGCCGGCTGGACGCTGGTCGACCTGGCGGGCGGCACGGGCGACATCAGCTTCGGGTTCCTCGAGCGGGTGAAGGGTGAAGGACAGGCGATCGTCTGCGACCTGACGCCGGCGATGGTCGCGGTGGGCCGCGACCGCGCGATCGATCGCGGCATCCTCCGGGGCGTCGAGTGGATCGCCGGCGACGCGCAGTCCATCCCGTTGCGCGACGGCACAGCCGACGCCGTGACGATGGCCTTCGGCCTGCGCAACGTGACGGACATCGGCGCCGTGCTGCGCGAGGCACGGCGCATCCTAAGGCCCGGCGGGCGCTTCCTGGTGCTGGAGTTCAGCCACGTGGTGCTGCCCGGCCTCGACAAGCTCTACGACCTCTACTCGTTCAACATCCTGCCCAGGATCGGCCAGGCCGTGGCCGGCGACGCGGAGTCCTACCGCTACCTGGTCGAGAGCATCCGCCGCTTCCCGCCGCAGGACGAGTTGAAGCAGCGCTTCGCCGACCAAGGCTTCGTGCGTCCGGCCTACCAGAATCTCAGCGGTGGCATCGCGGCGCTGCACTGGGGCTGGCGCGTCTAGCGCAACACGATGCTTCGCTCCCTCCGCAACCTCGCGCGCCTGATCGTCATCGGCTGGACGCTCGCGCGCCACGACGCGCTGGTGCTGGCGCAGATGGCGGGCATCGCGCCGGGGCTCCTGCGCCTGTCCCGCCTTCTCGCGCGCGGCGGCATCGAGGGCCGGCCGGGCCAGAAGCTCGCGCGCGCCTTCGAGTCGCTCGGCCCCAGCTTCATCAAGCTCGGCCAGATCCTGTCCACCCGTTCCGACCTGATCGGCGAGGAGGTCGCGGCTGACCTGGCGATGCTGCGCGACAGCCTGCCGCCCTTCCCGGCTGCAGAGGCGCGCGCCATCGTCGCCGAGGAGCTGGCGGCCCCGATCGAGGCGCTCTACCAGCGCTTCGACGATGCACCGGTCGCCGCCGCCTCGATCGCG
>JAEULC010000325.1 GCA_016792605.1 Rhodospirillales bacterium | reverse complement strand
CGCTCGGCCATGTCGTAGAGGCGCTGGTAGTGCTGGCGCATCTGCACCACATGGCCCTCGTCGCTCCAGCAGGCCGCGGCCGCGTCCATCACCGCCAGCGGCGACGCCGCCGCGCCGTAGGAGCGCAGGCGGTTCAGCATCGTGATGGTGTGGACCGAGCCGACCGCGAAGCCCTGGCGCAGCCCGGGCGCGCTCGACCGCTTCGACAGCGTGTTGAACACGATCAGGTTGTCGAGGCTGCCGCCCAGCGCCTTGGCCGCCGACAGGCCGCCGGGCGGCGGTTCGAGCGTGTAGAAGAGCTCGGAATAGCACTCGTCCATGACCAGCAGGAAGTCGTGCTTGCGCGCGAGCAGCAGCGCCTTCTTGAGATACTCGAGATCGGCGACCGCGCCTTGCGGGTTGCTGGGCGAGCACAGGTAGAAGAGCTGCGTGCGCTGCAGCACCTCGGCCGGGATGGCGTCGAGGTCGGGCAGGAAGCCGGTCTTCGCCGTCGATGGCAGGAAGTACGGCTCCGCGCCCGCGAACGTCGCCGCGCCGAAATACACTTGGTAGAACGGGTTGGGCATCAGCGCGTAGGGCTTCGGCTTGTCGCCCTCCGCCGGCGTCACGGCGAGTGCCGCGGCGCTGTACAGGCCCTCGCGCGTGCCGGCGACGATCGCGATCTGCTTATCCGGGTCGATTGCGCCTGAATCCCAGCCGAAGCGCCGTGTCGCCCAGGCGGCGCAGGCCTTGCGCAGTTCCGGCGTGCCGTAGAACGACGGGTAGAGATTCCAGTCCGTCTTGTGCTTCGCCACGATCTCCGCAAGGAAGGCCGGCGGCTGCAGCTGCGGCTCGCCGACCGAGAGATTGATCGGCGGCACGTTCGCCATGGGCTGGACGTCGGCCAGCAGGTCGGCCAGCCGCTTGAACGTGTGGTCGGTCATCGCGAGAAGCTTGGCGTTCAGCATCGGACTCTCGAAATTCGGAGGGGACGGATCGGGCCGGTATTCCTACCGCCTTGGCCACCGCACAACAAGCGGCCCGCCCCTCAATACGGGGTGCCGTCCTTGCGGACGTAGCGCTCCACGCCATCGACGATCTGGATCTTCATGTCGATGTCCGAGTACTCGCCCTCGTCGCCGCCGGGCCGACGGGTGCCCACCTCCAGGAAGGTCGCCGGCTTGTCGCCGCGGTTGACCAGGTGGTGACCGTCGCGCTTGCCGCTCGGGAATCCGGCCGCCATGCCCGGCCCCAGCACCTGCTCGCCGCCATCGGTGACGAGAACCACCTCGCCCTCCAGCACGTAGACGAACTCGTCCTCGTGCGCATGCCAGTGGCGCTGCGAGGACATCACGCCCGGCGGCAGGGTGACGTGGTTGACGCCGAACTGGTTGAGGCCCACCGCGTCGCCAAGCTTGCGCCGGACGCGGCCCATGACCTTTTCGTGGAACGGCGCCGGATAGTCGCAGTGGCTGTGGCCGGCCACCGTCATCGGATCAATCGCCGGCAGCTTCAGCGCCATCACGCCTTCTCCTTCGGCAGCTCGATACCGGAGAGCATCTGGAACACCTTGATCACCGCCGCGTCGTCCTCCTGGCCCAGGCCGCTGGCGCCGGCCGCAAGGTAGAGCTGGTGCGCCGCCGCCGCGATCGGCAGCGGGAAGGGCATGGCACGCGCAGAGTCGAGCACGATCCCCAGGTCCTTGACGAAGATGTTCACCGCCGAGCGCGGCGAGTAGTCGCCGTCCAGCACGTGCGGCATGCGGTTCTGGAACATCCAGGACCCGCCGGCGCTGTTGCTGATCACCTCGTAGAGCGTCCGGGGATCGACCCCGGCACGGATGCCCAGCGCCATCGCCTCGCAGGCCGCGGCGATGTGCACCCCGGCCAGGTGCTGGTTGATGAGCTTTACCTTCGAACCCATGCCCGGCGCGTCGCCCAGGCGGTAGACCTTCTTGGCAATCGCGGCGAACGCGTCGGCGCAGGCATCGAACGCCGCCGGCGCGCCCGAGGCCATGATGGTGAGTGCGCCAGACTCCGCGCCCGCCGCGCCGCCCGACACCGGCGCGTCGATCATCGTCAGCCCCGCCGCCGCCAGGCGCTTGCCCAGGTCCTCGGCATAGGACGGAGCCACGGTGCTGCTGGCGACGACGACCGATCCCTTGGCCAGGGTCGACACCGCGCCGTCCGGGCCGAACAGCACCTGCTCGGTCTGCGCGGCGTTGACCACCAGCACGATGACGATGCCGGCGCGCCTGCCGAGCTCGGTGGGATTCGCGCAGCCGATGCCGCCTTCGGCCCTCAACGCCTCGACCGAGGCGGCGCGCACGTCGCAGCCCAGGGTCTCGATGCCCGCGCGCCGCAGCGAGCGCGCGACGCCGATGCCCATCGAGCCCAGGCCGATGACGCCGACAGCGGTCTTGGACATGCCTGCCTCCCTAGTTCGCCAGCGCCTCGATCTCGGCCAGCAGCTTGGCGTCGACCGCGACCGCGTCGGCCTTGCGCCGGTTCTCCAGGCGCTTCGTGCCCGGCAGGCGCACGCCGGGCTGGGCGAGCATAGCCGCCAGCAGCGTCTCCAGCCGCTCGGCGAAGGCCGGCCCCGCGAGCGCGCCCGGGTCGATTGCGATCAGAAGCTGGCCGACCCGCGGCGCCGGGCCGTCCGCGGTGAAGAAGGACGAGGCCTCGAAGCCCAGATGCGACGCCGTCAGCGCCGCCGACAGGATCTCGACCATCAGC
>JAEULC010000323.1 GCA_016792605.1 Rhodospirillales bacterium | reverse complement strand
GTCGAGGGCGTGTCGAAGCCGACGAAGACGCCGACCGCCAGGTCGGGCGAGAAGCCGATGAACCAGGTGTCCTGACTGTCGTTGGTGGTGCCGGTCTTGCCGGCCAGCGGCTTGTTCAGCTCGCGCAGGCGCGTCGCGGTGCCGCGGTCGACCACGCCCTGCAGCATCGACACCATCTGGTAGGCGGTGACCGGGTCGGTCACCTGGGCGCGGGTGTCGGCGAGCTGGGGCATGCCCGGTGCGTTGGCCGTGGGCGGCGCCTGGCAGCCCTCGCAGGCGCGCTGGTCGTGGCGGAAGATCGACTTGCCGTTGCGGTCCTGCACGCGGTCGATCAGCGAGGGGGTGATGCGCTTGCCGCCGTTGACCAGCATCGCGTAGGCCGTGGTCAGCTTCAAAAGCGTGGTCTCGCCGGCGCCCAGCGACATCGACAGCACCGGGTCCATCTTGTCGAAGATGCCGAAGTCGAGCGCGGTCTTGACCACCTTCTCCATGCCCACGGTCTGGGCCAAGCGCACGGTCATCAGGTTGCGCGACATCTCGATGCCGGTGCGCATCGTCGAGGGGCCGTAGAACTTGTGCGTGTAGTTGCCCGGCTTCCACTTGGGCAGGCCGGGGCCCTGGTCGATCACGAACGGCGCGTCGAGGATGATCGTGTTCGGCGCGTAGCCCGCCTCGAGCGCCGGCAGGTACACGAAGGGCTTGTAGGACGAGCCGGGCTGGCGCAGCGCCTGGGTGGCGCGGTTGAACTCCGACATCTCGTAGTCGTATCCGCCCGACATCGCCAGCACGCGGCCGGTATGCGGGTCGAGCGCCACGACCGCGCCGCCGATCTTGGGGATCTGGCGCAGCGTGAAGTTGCCGGCGGGGTAGGCCTTGCCCTCGCGGTCCTGCGTGACCGCCTCGACGGCGACCACGTCGCCGACATTGAGCGCATCGGCCGGGCGCTTGATCGGGGGGCCGAGCTTCTGCTTCTCCATGGGCTGGCGCGCCCAGGACATCTCGGCGAAGGGGATCGTGCCGCGGCGCCCGTCGCTGAAGCCGATCGTGGCGGCCGTGTCGCCGGTCTGCAGCACCGCGGCCAGGTACCACTCGCCCAGGCCCTTCGGCAGCTCGACGCCCTTCAGCTTCTGCGCCCAGTCGCCTGCGGCGTCGATCCTGGCGATCGGGCCGCGCCAGCCATGGCGGCGGTCGTACATCACCAGGCCGGCGCGCAAGGCCTGGTCGGCGATGGTCTGCAGCTTCGGGTCGAGCGAGGTGCGCACGACCAGCCCGCCCTTGTAGAGCGCGGTCTCGCCGTAGCGCTGGATGAGCTGGCGGCGGACCTCCTCGGCGTAGTAGTCGGCGCGCGACACATCGGAGCGGCCGCGCTCGCGCACTTCCAGCGGCATGGCCTGGAACTGCCGGCCCTCGGCGGCGGTGACGTAGCCGTCCTCGACCATGCGGCCGATGACCGCGTCGCGCCGCGCCTTGGCCTGCTCGGGCCGGCGCACGGGGTTGTAGTTGTTCGGCGCCTTGGGCAGCGCCGCCAGGAAGGCGGCCTCCGGCACGGTCAGCTCGTCGAGCGGCTTGTTGAAGTAGTTGAGTGCCGCCGCCGCCACGCCATAGGAACCGAAGCCCAGGTAGATCTCGTTCAGGTAGAGCTCGAGGATGCGGTCCTTCGGGATCGCCTCCTCGATGCGGTAGGCGAGGATCGCCTCCTTCACCTTGCGCGCCAGCGAGACCTCGTTGGTGAGCAGGAAGTTCTTCGCCACCTGCTGGGTGATGGTCGAGGCGCCGAGCGGCCGGCGGTCCTGCCCCATGTGCTGCAGGTTGGTCATCGCGGCGCGCGCGATCGCCACCGGGTCGATGCCGCCATGCTGGTAGAAGTTCTTGTCCTCGGCGGCGAGGAAGGCGTTGACCACCAGCTTCGGGATCGCGGCGATCGGCACGAACAGGCGCTTCTCGATCGCGAACTCGCCCACCAGGCGTCCGTCGCCGGCATAGACGCGGCTCATGACCGGCGGCTGGTAGTCGGCCAGCTGCTGGTAGTCCGGCAGGTCGCGGTTGTAGTGGTGGTAGACCGCAAGCGCGGCGCCGCCGGCAGCCACGCCGCCGATCACGCCCAGAACCAGGAGATAGACAAAAAACCGCAGCACCCGCCGCATTGACCACCCGTTAGCCCCAGTACGCCCACCCGGACCGGGCCTGAAGCCCGTCCGGCCGCACATGTCGTCCCAACTGCCTGACGATTAGGGCAGAATTCCGTCGCGTCCCACCCCTAGGACGCCAACGATACTTTGCCGCAGCGCGGCAAGGCGGGCAACCGGCGTTTGGGCAACCGCGCCGTGCGCGCGTCGCAGGAAAACCCTTGTCCCCGGCCGTGGCCCTGCGCATTGTCATTTTAGTGTCATATTTCAGGGGGTAGCGATGCGGTGGATTCGCAACGGCGTGCGGCTGGGATTGGCGGCGGCATGCCTCGGGATGCTGGCGGCCGGGGCGCCGGCCGTGGCGCAGGGCCCGATTTCGTTCATCTGCAGCGCCCAGGAGGACTACTGCCAGGCGCTGGTGAATGCCTACGAGAAGTCGAGCGGCGCCAAGGTCGCCATGGTCCGCAAGTCGACCGGAGAGGCCTTCGCCCAGATCAAGGCCGAGGCGGCCAGCCCCAAGACCGACCTCTGGTGGGGCGGCACCGGCGACCCGCACCTGCAGGCGGCGCTCGAGGGCATCACCGAGCCCTACAAGTCGCCCGAGCTGCCGAAGCTGCACGACTGGGCCCAGAAGCAGGCCGAGCGCTCGCAGTTCCGCACCGTCGGCGTCTATGCCGGCGCGCTCGGCATCGTCTACAACCCCGACCAGCTCAAGAAGACCGGCGCCAAGGAGATCAAGTGCTGGGCCGACCTGCTCGACCCGAAGCTCAAGGACGAGGTCCAGGTCGCCGACCCGAACTCGTCGGGCACCGCCTACACGATGCTCGCCACGCTGGTGCAGATCATGGGCGAGGACAAGGGCTTCGACTACATGAAGGCCCTGCACAAGAACATCAGCCAGTACACCAAGTCGGGCGGCGCGCCGGTCAAGGCCGCGGCGCTGGGCGAAGCCACGGCCGGCATCGTGTTCATGTCCGACGCGCTGATCATGATCCTGCAGAAGGCGCCGGTGAAGTCGGTCGCGCCCTGCGAGGGGACGGGCTTCGAGGTCGGCTCGATGTCGCTGGTCAAGGGCGCGCGCAACATGGAGGCGGCGAAGAAGTTCTACGACTGGCTGCTCGCGCCCCAGGCCCAGGCGATCGGCATCCAGGTCAAGTCGTACCAGGTGCCGGCGAACAAGGCGGTCTCGCTGCCGGCCGAGATCGCGCCCTTGGTCGACGCCAAGATGATCGACTACGACTTCGCCAAGTACGGCGCGCCGGCCGAGCGCACGCGCCTGCTGGCGCGCTGGGACAGGGAAGTGAAGTCGGCGCCGAAGTGAGGGCGCGGGCCCGCGTCTTGGCGCCGTCTACTTCTTGACGAAGGTGAGGGTGCAGGCGCGCAGCTCGTTGCGGCTGCCGCTGCCCCTCGACCCTTCGAACCGGGCGTTGGCGGTGTAGCTGTAGTTGCTGCCCGGCTTGGCCCGGCCAACGGCGTGCTCCTCGCTGCCGGTGGTGCCGGTGGCAAAGATCACCGCCTTGCCGTCGGGTCCGATCGTGCCACGCAGGCGGAGCGAGGCTTGGTTGTTCGCGGCGGCAAAGTCGCCGGCGAGTTCGCCATTGCGGACATGGGACGGGAAGCGCAGCGCGTAGCCCTTGGCGCCGTCCTGCGCCTTGTCGCAGGTGACCACGGTCGCCCAGGTGCCGTCGAAGGCCGACGCCGCCGGTGCTGCCGCAGGGACCGGGGCGGGGGCGGCGGCCTGCTGCTGCTGCGCGGCGGCGGCGGGCTGGTTGACGACCACCGTGGTCGGTCCCAGGAAGTAGAAATTGCCGACCAGCGACGAGGCTTCCCAGGGCGTCTGCTGGTCGCGCGAGGCCTGGGCGACGTTGACCCGCACGCGCTTGAACACCTCCTCGACCGGCAGGCCCGGCTGCTTGATCGCTTCGACCAGCTTCGAGGTGTAGAGCCCGTTGGCGCCGTCGCCGTCCGCCGCCACGCTGCCCGGCGCGGTGGCGTAGGCGATCATCGTGCCCTTGGGCGCGTTGATCTGCGCCAGGCCGCCGGAGCCGCCGCTGCGGAAGCGGCGCTCGAACGGGTTGTTGCGGCAGGCGTCGAGCACGATCAGGTTCACGTCGGTGCCCGAGCCCGCGACCTGGTCCAGCACCAGGTCGACGTCGAGCGATTCCAGCCGCACCGCCTGCTCGGTCGCGATCGTCGCGTCGGTCGGGATCAGGAAGTTGCGGCCGTTCACCTGCATGCCGTGGCCGGCGTAGTAGAACAGCGCGACGCCGCCCTTGGTCAGCGCGCGGCCGAACTCGCCGACCGCCTGCTCCATCTGCTGCTTGGTCGCGTTCTCGCGCTGGATCACCTGGAAGCCGAGCTGGCGCAGCGTGTTCGCCATGACGCGCGCGTCGTTGACCGGGTTCTTCAGCGGCGTCTGCTGGTAGGCGGCGTTGCCGATGACCAGCGCGACGCGCTTGGGCGCGGCCTGCTGCGCCTCGGCGGCGGTCGTGGCGGCCAAGGCCGTGAGGCAAAGCGCCAAACCCATAAGCCAGGTACGGACCAGCCAGCGACGCATCGGCAACTCCCCCTTGGGCCAGAAACGGGCGCAGCCTAGCCCGGCGCCGGGGGGCGGGGAAGTGACCTACGTAACACTCGCGCGCAACACGCGCGCCGGCGGTCAGGAGGCCTGGGCCACGCGCTGGACCTCCAGCCGCTCCAGCACCTCGAGGTAGGACTGCTTGGTCTGGTTGATGTGCGCGCGCAGCAGCCGCTGCAGCGCAGGGCCGTCCTTCGCCTTCACCAGCCGCAGCATCTCGCGGTGGTCGGCCAGCGACAGCTTGTTGAGCTGCGCCTCGGTCGACAGGCGCGACCGCAGCGCCTGGATGCAGAAGCTGATCTGCCGATAGGCGGCGCGGATATAGGCGTTGCCGCAAAGATCGACGATCGCCTCGTGGTACTCGCCGTCGAGCTTGCGGTAGGCGAGCTGGTCGTCGGCCTCGTAGGCCGCGCGCATCCCCTCGCACAGCGCCGTCATGCGCCGCACCAGGTCGCCGTGGTTGCGCGCCATCGACGCCTTGATTGCCGCCAGCTCCAGGATCTCGCGCAGCTCGCTGATCATCGTCACCTGCTCGGCGGCCAGGCGGAACACGTAGGTGCCGCGCTGCGGCTGCACCTCGACGAGCCCCTCCTGCTTGAGCTGCATCAAGGCCTCGCGCACCGGCGTCTTGGAGATGCCGAGCTCGGCGGCGAGGCCGTTCTCCGACAGGCCGGCGCCCAGCCCGATGCGCCCGTCGATGATCCGCGTGCGGATCTCCTCGGCGACCATCTCGGTCAGCGATTTCGGGCGCGTCAGCTTCGTCACGCAGTCCGGGCCTTGTTGCATCTGATGCCTGATATCTGATATACCAGTCCCAAGGCCGCGCGACAAGCGACGGCGCCCGCAACGAATGTCCGTCACTAGGGAGAGGATGCCGATGTTTTCCCGCACTCGAGTCATGCCCGCCGCGATCGGCCTCGCCGTCGCGCTTGCCGCATCGTCGGCGCTCGCCCAGGCCCAATTGGCGCAGACGAAGACCTACGCGCTCAAGTTCAACCACGTGCTGGGGCCGAAGGAGCCCTACCACGACGGCTTCACCAGATGGGCCAAGGCGGTCGACGAGCGCACCAAGGGCGCGCTCAAGATGGAGGTGTTCCACTCCTCGCAGCTCGGCAAGGAGGAGGACATCATCGAGCAGATCCGCCAGGGCGCGAACGTGGGGCAGAACACCGACTCGGCGCGGCTGGGCAACTACGTGCCCGGCATCGCGGTGATGAACGGCCCGTATTTCGCCGAGACGCTGGAGGAGGTGGCCAAGCTGCAGAAGGCGCCGACCGTCATCAAGTGGAAGGACGAGCTGGCGCAGAAGCACGGGCTCAAGGTCGTGTGCTTCAACTGGGTCCAGGGCTACCGCCACTTCTTCACCAACAAGGCGATCAGGACGCCGGACGACCTGAAGGGCCTGCGCATCCGCACGCCGCCGGCGCCGATCTGGCAGGAATCGATCCGCGCGCTCGGCGCGGCGCCGGTGGCGATGAATTTCGGCGACATGTACCCGGGCCTGCAGCAGAAAGCGATCGACGGGGTCGAGCTGGTCTACAACAACATTCCCGGCGGCCGCTTCTACGAGGTGCTGAAGTTCGCCAACGAGACCAAGCACATCATGCTGATCAACTTCCAGGTCATCAGCGCCAAGTTCTTCGACACGATGCCGGCCGACATGCAGGCGGCGCTCACCGAGGAGTGCGAGAAGGCGGGCGAGGCCACCTCCAAGGAGATCTTCCGCCTGGAGGGCGAGGTCGAGCAGCAGCTCAAGGGCCGCGGCATGACCATCGTCGAGGACGTCGACCTCGCCGCCTTCCGCAAGGCGGGCGAGAAGGCCTACGAGGTGCTGAAGCTGACCGAGGCCAAGGAAACCGTTCACCGCGAGATCGGCAAGAAGTAGGGGCGGTACCTTTGGGGCGCGGCTACGCCATGAACGCGCCCTGGAAGGCCGGCCGGGAACGGCCCCGCGCCATGATCCGCGACATGGATAGCCGCGACGGAACGAGCGCTCGATGAAGAAGCTCTATGGCCTGGCGTTGAAAGGCGAAGCCTATGTCGCGGGGACGTTCCTTGTTCTGATGGTGGCGCTGATCTTCGCCGGCGGCGTGGCGCGCATGGCGGGGCATCCGCTCAACTGGACCACCGATGCCGCCACCTGCCTGTTCGCCTGGGCCTGCTTCCTGTGCGCCGACATCGCCTGGCGGCGCAACAGCCTGATGTCGATCGATCTCTTCACCATGCTGCTGCCGGTGCGCCTGCAGGCCTGGTGCCGCTACGCCAACTACGCGATCATCACCCTGTTCCTGGTCTACGTCATCGGCGCCGGCGCCTGGCTCGCCTATGTCAGCCGGGCGCGCAGCTTCCAGGGCATTCCCGAGATCTCGTATTCCTGGGTCACCGCCAGCCTGCCGGTCGGCGCGGCGCTGCTGCTGGTCACCACCTTCCTGAAGTTGCGCGAGGAGGTGCGTCGCGACGTGGACGGCGACACCGCCGCGCCGAGGTTCGGATGAGCGGGCGCCGCCGGCGCCTGTCATGCTGATGTCCCGGTGATGCTGATGCCCTCCATGCCCATGCCCACGCCCCTGCCATGCTGATCGTCGCGATCGCCTTCGTCGTCTTTCTCCTGATGGGCATGCCCGTCGCCTTCGCAATCGGCATCGCCGGTACGCTGTTCTTCGTCCAGCATCCCGAGCTGCCCTTCACCGTGCCGATCCAGCTCACCATCACCCAGACGCAGAACTTCGCGCTGCTGGCCGTGCCGCTGTTCATCCTGGCCGGCAACTTCATGAACAAGTCCGGCATCACCGAGCAGCTCCTGAACCTCGCCGCCGTGCTGACCGGCCGGCTGCGCGGCGGACTGGCGCAGGTGTCGGTCGCGCTGGCCGCGCTGATGGGCGGCGTGTCCGGCTCGTGCATCGCCGACGCCGCGATGCAGACGCGCATGCTCGGCGACGAGATGCTGAAGCGCGGCTTCTCCAAGGGCTATGCCGCCGGCGTGCTGTCCTTCGGCTCGCTGCTGACGCCGATCATCCCGCCCGGCATCGGCTTCATCCTCTACGGCTCGGTCGGCCAGGTCTCGATCGGCCGGCTGTTCGCCGCCGGCTTCGTGCCGGCCTTCCTGCTCTGGATCGCGATGGCCGGCACGATCGCCTATACCGCGCGCCGCCGCGGCTACGCGCCCGAGCTG
>JAEULC010000476.1 GCA_016792605.1 Rhodospirillales bacterium | reverse complement strand
CCGCTCATGCCGGGATTGACCGCGCCGGAGAACAGGATGCGCTCGTTGTAGCTGCGCTCCACCGCGCCGTTATAGGTGCCCTCGACGATGGAGAAGCCGAGGTCGAGCGGATTGCCCATCGAGTAGAGCCGCTCGCCCTGGGGCAGCGATCCGGCGAGCGCGCGGGCGTCGAAGTCGAAATGCGGCCGCGGCTTCGCGGCGTCGGCGGTTTCCAGCCGCACCACCGCCAGGTCGTTGGGGAGGTCGATCGCCAAGAGCTTCAGCTCGCCGCGCGTGCCGTCGGCCGCGGCGTATTCCAGCCGGTAGAGGGACGGATCGAGCGCGTACTGCGAGATCACGTGGTAGTTGGTGATCGCGAAGCCGTCGGCGCCGACCAGGAAGGCCGAGCCGATCGAGGACTGCTTGCCGGCCTCGGCGAGCAGCGTGCGGACCTGGAGGAGCTGGGCGCGCGCCGCGGCGTAGACGCGCTCGGCGGTGGAGGACGGCGGCGGCACCGGCGTCGCCTGCTCTGTTGCAGACCGGTCGGTCGCCGCCGGCCTGCCGGGCTGCGGCGCCACCGTCGCGGGCGGCAGGGTCTGCGCCAGGGCGGCCCCCGACGCGAGCAGGGCGGCCAGCGCCAGAGACGCGGCCTTCATGCCCTACCCGCCGCGGCGTCGGGATAGGCGATCGCCAGCACCTCGATCTCCTCGGGCCCGTTGGGCGTGCGCAGTTCCACCGTGTCGCCCACCTTCGCCTTCATCAGCGCGCGGGCGATCGGCGAGGTGAAGCTGACCTCGCCCAGGTCGATGCGAGCCTCGTCGACGCCGACGATGGTGACGGTGCGCTCGCGGTCGCGGCTGTCGACATAGGTGACCCGGGCGCCGAAGAACACCTGGCCGCGGTTGGGCTGCGCCGCCGGGTCGACCACCTCGGCGATCTCCAGCCGCTTGCGCAGGAAGCGCACGCGCCGGTCGATCTCGCGCAGGCGCTTCTTGCCGTAGATGTAGTCGCCGTTCTCGGACCGGTCGCCGTTGCCGGCGGCCCAGGACACGACCTCGACGACCTTGGGCCGCTCGACGCGCCACAGCGCGTTCAGCTCGTCGGCCAGGCGCCGGCGGCCGGCCGGGGTCATGTAGTTCTTGGTCCCGGCCGGCAACGACGGCTGATCGTCGTCGTTGTCCTCGGCACCGGGATCGAAGGCGGTTTCGTCGCTCATGCGAACATGATACCGCCCCCGGCCCGGCTCGTGCTACAGGGGCATGCATGAGCGAGCCGCCTCGAATCCCCGAAAGCGAGCTGGTCGAGAGCTTCGTGCGCGCGTCCGGCCCGGGCGGGCAGAACGTGAACAAGGTCGCGACCGCGGTCGAGCTGCGCTTCGACGTGCGCCACAGCCCCAGTCTCAACGATCGCGTGCGCCACCGGCTGGAAAAGCTGGCGGGCGCCAGGCTGACGCGCGAGGGCGTGCTGGTGATCCGCGCCGACCGGTTCCGCACCCAGGAGATGAATCGCGCCGATGCGCGCGACCGCCTGGCCGAACTCGTCGCCAAGGCCGCGGTCGAGCCCAAGCGCCGGGTGAAGACCCGACCGACCAAGGCGTCGAAGGAACGCCGGCTGGAATCGAAGGCGCGGCGAAGCACCACGAAGCGGCACCGCGGCAAGGGCGGCTACGAATGACGCAAGGTACGGCGGCGGCGCCGGCGCGCTTCTTCGGCGCGGTCTGGGTCGACCTGGCGCGGCAGATGCGCTGGTCCTTCCTGCCGCCGCTGATGGTCTATTTCGCCGCCGGGGTGTCGGGCCTGTCGGGCGTGGTCGGCACGTTCTTCGTCAAGGACTACCTCAGCCTGTCGGCCGCGTTCCTGGCGGGCCTCAGCTTCTGGGTCGGCATTCCCTGGGCCCTGAAGATGCCGGTCGGACACCTGGTCGACCTGATCTGGCGCTGGAAGAACCTGCTGGTCTATCTGGGCGCCGGGCTGATCGCGGTCTCGATCGCGATCATGTACGGGCTCATCGCCCATACCGCCCAGATGCGCGCAGTGATGCCGGTCGAGGCCTGGTACGTGCTGAGTGCGCTGCTGTCGCCGATCGGCTACGTGATCCAGGACGCGGTCGCCGACGCGATGACGGTCGAGGCCGTGCCGACGACGGACGCGCAGGGCAAGCCCCTGCCCGAGGCGCTGGTCAAGGCGCAGCACACGACGATGCAGACCCTGGGCCGCGTCGCCATCATCGGCGGCCTGGTGATCGTGGCCGGCCTCAACATCTTCATGTTCGCCGGCATCGAGGCGATGGACACGGCGGCGAAGACCGTGGTCTACGCGCGGATCTACCTCCTCTGCCTGGCCGTGCCCGTGGTCTCGGTGCTGGGCGTGATCCTGAACGGCATCCTGCTCGCCAACCGCGCCCGCGCCTTGCGCCGCGCCGGCATGGGCCGCGCCGAGGTCGACCGGCTGGTCTACCAGCCCGGCGAGGCGACGACGCCGAACTGGTGGATCCTGGGCGGCGCGCTGGTCTTCGCCTGCTTCACCCTGGGCATCGGGCTCACCGGCATCGGCTTCGCGCAGGAACTCGTGTTCCTGGGCTCGCTCGCCATCATCCTGTTCCTGATGCAGCGCCTGATCCGCGAGCTGCCGGAAGCGCGCGCCCGCGCGCTGGTCGGCACGGCGGTGATCGTGTTCGTGTTCCGCGCCATGCCCCTGCCCGGCCCCGGCGCCTCGTGGTTCCAGATCGACACGCTGGGCTTCGACGAGCGCTTCATCGCCATCCTGGGCTTCATCTCGTCGCTCTTGACCCTGGTCGGCATGATCCTCCTGCGCCCGCTGATCGCGTCGCGCTCTATCGCCTGGATCACCGCCGCGCTGTCGGTCGCCGCCGGCGTGCTGGCCCTGCCGTCGATCGGGCTCTACTACGGCATCCACCACTGGACCGCGGCCGCGACCGGCGGGATCGTCGATGCGCGCTTCATCGCCATCATCGACACGGCGATGGAATCGCCGCTGGGCCAGGTGGCGATGATCCCGATGCTGGCCTGGATCGCCAAGAACGCGCCGGCGCACCTGAAGGCCACGTTCTTCGCCGTCATGGCGTCGTTCACCAACCTGGCGCTGTCGGCCAGCGCGCTGGGCACCAAGTACCTGAACCACGTCTTCCTGGTGACGCGCGAGGTCAAGGACCGCGCATCGGGCCAGGTCACCGTGCCGGCGGACTACAGCGAGCTCGGCATCCTGCTGATCACGGTCGCGGCCCTGACCGTGGCCGTGCCGCTGCTGGCGATCCTCGTCGTCCAGCACACGCGGCTGCGGACCAGCGAGTAGCGCTCAGTCGTAGAAGGCAGGCGGGCGCCGGGCCGCGTCGCCCTGCGCCTTGTCGTGGTTGATCCACAGCGCCGCCTTGTACTGCACCAGCACCGCGTCGATGCGGTCGAACGACGCCAGGGTCTGTTCCCTGCTGGTGTTCATGCTGGGGATGCGGCGGTTCTGCCAGTTGTCGGTGAAGTGCACCGCGTCGCCCGAGAGCAGCACGGGACCGGTATTCTTCAGGCTGACCAGCAGGCATTGGTGCCCCGGCGTGTGACCGGGCGTGGAGACGATCCGCACCGATCCGTCGCCGAACAGGTCGTGGTCGCCCTCGAGCTTCTGCACCTTGCGGTCGGCGGAGAAGGGGAAGGTCCTGGTCGGCGCGAAGGCCCAGTCGTACTCGGCCTTCTGCATCACCACCGTGGCGCCCGGGAACATGTCGACATTGCCGACATGGTCCTGGTGGGTATGCGAGATCGCGACCCACTTGACGTCGGCCGGCGCCACGCCGAGCTCGGCGAGCTGCGACGCCAGCGTCTTCGGCCGCTTCCAGGTCGAGAGCGGGCTGACCAGCCCGTCCGGCATCGCCGCCACCGCGTCGGGACTGCCCGTGTCCCACAGCAGCCAGCCCTGGGCGTGCTTGATGAGGTAGCAGTTGCCGCGCACGTCGATCGGCACGCCGACATTGACGCCCGGCGACCAGCGCGACTGGTCCGCCCCGCGGCCGTGCCCGCAATCCAGCACGT
>JAEULC010000229.1 GCA_016792605.1 Rhodospirillales bacterium | reverse complement strand
TGCGCGTCCGCCAGGTCGAGCACGTGGATGTAGTCGCGTATGCCCGTGCCGTCCGGCGTCGGATAGTCCTCGCCGAACACGGTGATCTCGGGCCGGCGGCCCAGCGCCGCCTGGATCACCAGCGGGATCAGGTGCGTCTCGGGCCGGTGGTCCTCGCCGTTGTCGCCGGAGGGATGTGCGCCGGCGGCGTTGAAGTAGCGCAGGCAGGCCGAGCGGATGCCGAGCGTCTGGTCGGCCCAGTGCAGCATGCGCTCGATGAAGTATTTCGACTCGCCATAGGGATTGCCCGGTACGATCGGCGTCGACTCGTCGATCGGCTTGTCGCCGCCCTGGTCGAACAGCGCCGCGGTCGAGGACAGCACGAAGCGCTTCACGCCGTGCTGGGCGCAGGCCTTCAGCAGGTTCAGCCCGTTGATCGTGTTGTCGCCCAGGTACATCAACGGCTGCTGCATCGACTCGCCGACCAGCGACAGGGCGGCGAAGTGCAGCACGCCGGTGAAGCGGTGCTGCCGGAACAGGCGTTCCACGCCAGCGGCGTCGGCCAGGTCGAGCTGATGAAACTCAATCGCATCCGGCACTGCCGCGCGGTGTCCCGTGCGCAGATTGTCGGCCACGACCACGCGGTGCCCGCGCGCCGCCAGTTCGCCGACCACGTGGCTGCCGACAAAACCGGCACCGCCCGTCACCAGCAGCGCGTCGCGCCTATCTGTCATCATGCTCCCGCCATGAATTCGCTCCGCCACGGGCGCTTCGTCCCCGAAAACATACAACCTATCCGCAAGATGTAGCGTTCTTTGCCCTGTGTTGCACGGCAGCGTTAGCGTTTCGTTTACAGGGCCAATTTATGGTCGAAAGTCCTTAGGCCGGATGTGCCAATACGATGACCACCGCGACCGAACGCCTGCTCGCCTTCGCCTTCGCCAACGCCGACGTCCTGCTCGAGGTCGACGGCCAGGGCGTCGTGCAGTCCGGCCTGGGCGCCACGCGCACCCTGCTGCATCGGACCGATGACAGGCTCGCAGGGCTGGCGATGGCCGAGCTGATCGCCAGCGCCGACAGCGCCATGGTCGACGCCATGCTGCGCGTCCTGCCGAACAACACGCGGTTGAACCCGGTCCTGGTGCAGCTCGTCACCGGCACGGAGAAGCCGCTTTCGGCCACGCTCGGCGGCTACCGCCTGGACGGCGACGACACGCGCTTCTACCTCACGCTCTCGCGCGCCCGCCAGCCGGTCGCGCAGGCGACCGATCCCAAGGACAAGGACGCCCAGTCCGGGCTTCTGACCTCCGAAGCCTTCACCCGCTCGATGCAGGCGCGGCTCGATTCGGCGCAGGGCAACAGCCCTTCGGATGCCAAGCTGACCCTGATCCGGCTGGACGAGCTGCCGCAGTTCAAGGAACGCGTCGACGGCAAGTCGTTGTCGACGATGATGGAGGAGGTCGGCGCCCTGCTGCGCGCCATGTCGATCGACGGCAACAGCGCCGGGCGCCTGGGCGAGGACCGCTTCGGCCTGATGCACACGCCGATGGTCGATACCAAGGCGCTGGAGCAGAACGTCGCCCAGATCAGCCGCGACCGCGACCCGACGGGACGAGGCGTGTCCGTCTCCGGCGCGACCGTCGACCTGGGCGGGGACGAGCTCAGCGAGGCCGACCGCCGCCGCGTGGTGCTCTACACCGTGCGCAAGTTCTCCGACACCGACGGGCCCGTCGCGCTGGGCTCCCTGACCGACGGCCTCAAGGAAGTGCTGGCCAACACGGTCAAGCGCGTGCAGGCCTTCAAGCAGACGCTGTCGAACGACCGCCTCAAGGTCGCGCTGCAGCCGATCGTGGGCTTAAGCGACCGCCGCGTGCATCACTTCGAGGCGCTGGCGCGGCCGACCGACGGCCAGTCGCCGGCCACCATGGTGGGCTTTGCCGAGGAGATCGGCATGACCCAGGATTTCGACCTACTGGTGTGCCAGAAGGCGATCGACATACTGGGCGAAGCGCGCTCCCGCGGCACTGACGCCTCGGTCGCGATCAACCTCTCCGCGGTCTCGCTCGACAGCCAGGTCTTTGTGAAGACGTTCCGCGCGCTGGTCGCGCAATCCGACTGGGCCGTCGACCGGCTGCTGATCGAAGTCACCGAATCGATGCGGATCAAGGACCTCGAGGCCACCAACACGGTGTTGCAGGTACTGCGCGCCGACGGCCACAAGATCTGCCTGGACGATTTCGGCGCCGGCGCCGCGTCGTTCCCCTATATCCAGGCGCTCGACGTCGACTACGTGAAGATCGACGGCGCCTATGTGAAGCGCATGGAGACCCACCCGCGCGACCGCGCCATCCTGAAGGCGATGGTGAGCCTGTGCCGCGACCTGGGCATCGGCACCGTGGCCGAGATGGTGGAGACCGAGGGACAGGCCAAGGCGCTGGTAGATCTCGGCGTCGACTACGCCCAGGGCTACCTGTTCGGCCGGCCGTCGCTGGAGTTCAACTTCCCGCCGGCCGCCGCGGCGATCCCGTTCCCCGCCGACACCGCCGCCCGCACGCCGCTCCGACGCCGCGGCGCGGTCGAGACCTGGGGACGCTAGGTACGGGTCACGCCGGCGGCGGCTCCGCGACCGCGTCCCGGTCGAGCACCGCGCGCAGCTTCGCCGCCAGCTCCTGCCGCCGGTAGGGCTTCTGCAACAGGTGGACGCCGGGATCGAGCCGGCCGTGATGCACGATCGCATTCTCGGTGTAGCCCGAGGTGAAGAGCACCGGCATCGTCGGCCGAAGCTTCCTGGCCTCGTCGGCAAGCTGCCGCCCGTTCATCCCGCCGGGCATGACGATGTCGGTGAACAGCAGGTCGAACGCGGAGCGCCGGATGAGGTCGAGGGCCTCCGGCCCGTTCGCGGCCACGACGACGTCGTAGCCCAGGCTCTTGAGCTGCGCCGACACGTGGTCGCGCACCAGTTCGTCGTCCTCCACGAGGAGGATCTTCTCGTCGCCGCGCCGGGCGGCCACCCCGCCGCTCGCCTCTTCCTCCGTCGGCTTGCCGGTATAGGCGCGCGGCAGGTAGAGCTTTACCGTCGTTCCCTGGCCCTGCTCGGAGTAGATCCGGACATGGCCCTTGGACTGCTTGATGAAGCCGTAGACCATGCTGAGCCCCAGGCCGCTGCCCTTGCCGACCTCCTTGGTGGTGAAGAACGGCTCGAAGGCGCGCTCCAGCGTGGCGGCGTCCATGCCCGTGCCCGTGTCCGAAACCGCGACCATCACGTACTGGCCCGGCTCAAGCTCGCTGTGGCGATCCGCGTAGGCGGCGTCGAGGCGGACATTGGCGGTCTCGATCGTCAGGCGCCCGCCCTGCGGCATCGCATCGCGGGCATTCAGGCAGAGATTGAGAATCGCGTTCTCGATCTGCCCGGTATCGACCATCGCCTTCCACAGGCCGCCCGACTGGACCATCTCGATGTCGACATGCTCGCCCAGCGTGCGGCGCAGCAGCTTCTCCATGCCGGCGAGCAGGCGGTTGATGTCGGACGGCGTGGGCGACAGCGCCTGGCGCCGGCCGAAGGCCAGCAGCCGGTTGGTCAGCTCGGCGCCGCGCTCGGCGGCCTTCACCGCCAGCTCCGCGATGCCGCGCAGCTCGGGATTGCCGGCCAGGCTCTGCGCCAGCATCTCGTTGCTGCCCAGGATGACCGTCAGCAGGTTGTTGAAGTCGTGCGCGACGCCGCCGGTCAACTGCCCGACCGCCTCCATCTTCTGCGACTGGCGGAGCTTCTGGTTCAGGTCCTCGATCGCCGCGCGCTGCCGCTCGAGCGACTCGGCGGTGCGGTTGAGCTGCGCCATCAGTTCGCCGATCTCGCCACGGGGATGCGGCAG
>JAEULC010000183.1 GCA_016792605.1 Rhodospirillales bacterium | reverse complement strand
CGCGCGGGCGAAAGCCGCTACGCGACGCTCGACCTGGCGCCGCGCGACAACGGCGTGGTGGCCGTGACCGATCGCCGCGCCTCGATCTGGGACATCGACGTGCCGCACCCGGAGACCACCTTCGCCTCGATCTTCGGCAAGGTCTGGTACGAAGGCTATGACGGCCCGACCTACACCTGGCAGTCGTCGTCCGGCACCGACAGCTTCGAGCCCAAGCTGTCGCTGGTGCCGCTGATCTTCGGGACGATCAAGGCCGCGTTCTACTCGCTGCTCTTCGCCGTGCCGCTGGCGATCGCGGCCGCGATCTACACCTCCGAGTTCGTGCATCCGACGGTGCGCGGCGTGGTCAAGCCGACCATGGAGCTGATGGCGTCGCTGCCCTCGGTCGTCCTGGGATTCATCGCCGCGCTGATCCTGGCGCCGATCGTCGAGACCTGGATTGCCGCCGTGCTGATGGGTTTCATCGGCATTCCGATGGGCCTGTTCCTCGGCGCCTATCTCTGGCAGATGCTGCCGACGCCGGTCGCGCTGCGCTACGGCAACGTCCCGAAGTTTCTGCTGATGTTCGTCGCCATCGGCCTCGCGCTCGTCGCCTGCTACGCCGGCGGCGGGTTGTTCGAGCGGCTGCTGTTCGGCGGCGATTTCCGCGCCTGGGCCAACGGCTCCATCGGCTCTGGCGCCCCGTTCCTGTTCTTGATGCTGTGGCCGCTCGCCTTCTTCGTCAGCCTTCACCTGTTCGACCGCTATATCGATCCGCAGCACGCCCATCGCATCCGCGAGCTGCCGCGCGCGCGGGGCGGCGCGATCGACATGGTCCGCTGGCTTGGCATCGTCGTGCTGTCCGCCGCGATCGCCTACGGCCTCGGCGCGCTGCTGGACGGAATCGGTGGCGACCCGCGCGGCTCGGTCGTCGGCACCTATGTCCAGCGCAACACGCTGGTGGTCGGCTTCGCCATGGCCTTCGCGGTCATCCCGCTGATCTACACCATCGCCGAGGACGCGCTGAACGCCGTGCCCGAGCACCTGCGCGGCGCCAGCCTAGCCTGCGGCGCCACGCCCTGGCAGACCGCAATCCGCGTGATCCTGCCCACGGCGGCCAGCGGCGTCTTCGCTGCGGTGATGGTCGGCATGGGCCGCGCGGTCGGCGAGACGATGATCGTGGTGATGGCCGCCGGCAACACGCCGATCCTCGAATGGAATATTTTCAATGGCTTGCGCGCGCTCTCGGCCAATATCGCGGTCGAGCTGCCCGAGGCGGTCAAGGACTCGACCCTGTTCCGCATGCTGTTCCTGGCGGCGCTGGTGCTGTTCGCCATGACCTTCATCATCAACACGGCCGCCGAACTGGTCCGCCAGCGCTTCCGCAAGCGCTCGGCGCAGCTATAGGATCCGAGGGGAGAACGCCATGGCGCCCGCCGCGGTCGAAGCCGTCGAACTGGAGCGTACTGCCGTGAAGCCTGTGCGGCGATCGCGCGCCGTCGATCTGACGGCGCTCGGCGAACCCTATCTGTGGACGCTCGGCGGCGCGCTGGCCTTCGGCTGCTTGATGATCGTCGGATTCCTGGCCCTGGTGCTGTGGAACGGGATGGTCACGTTCTGGCCGAAGCCCATCGCGGTGGTGACGATGGACGACGGCACCCGGATCGCCGGCGAGCCCGTCCGCGACGAGCTCTACCGCCCCGGCCCCGACCAGCTCGCCAAGCTGACGCCGGCGCAGCGCCAGGAGATCCAGGCCGCGAACGGGTTCGGCGAGCGCACCCTCTACCGCATCGGCAACTACGACCTCTACGGCGACGACTTCCGCTGGGTGTCCACCTACCAGCGCAGCGCGATCGCCACGCCGGCAGACCTGATGCTGTTCGAGCGCTTGGAATGGGGCGTCTTCATCGGCACGGTCAAGGCGGTCGCCATCGACGGCCAGCGCCGCGACCGCGCCCAGGTCACCGACGCGGTGTTCCACGAGGCGCATGCAGTGGCCCGCGAGCGGCTGAAGAAGCTGCACGCGATCGAGCGCGGGCAGATCGGCGCGATCAACCACACGCTGGACGCCGAGCGCCTGAAGCTGCGCCGCGTCGAGCTGTCGGACGGCAAGGACAGCGCCGCCTACGCCGCCGCGCAGCAGGCGCTGGAGGCACGCCAGGCCGAGCTGGGCAGGCGCTACGACGCGCTCGCCGCCGACGCCAAGGCGCTGAAGGACCGCGACCTGCGCGATACCGTCACCCTGGCCGACATCGACGGCAAGGAGAAGGAGATCCCGCTTTCGGCGCTGGTGCGCTTCTATGCCGCCAACGACCTGGGGATCCTCGACAAGCTCGCGATCTATGGCGCGCGCTGGTGGGAGTTCGTCTCCGACGAGCCGCGCGAGGCGAACACCGAGGGCGGCGTCATGCCGGCGATCTTCGGCACCTTCGCCCTGACCCTGCTGCTGGTGGTGGTCGTGGCGCCGTTCGGCGTCATCACCGCGCTCTACCTGCGCGAATATGCCAAGCAGGGGCGCATGGTCGCCGTGGTGCGAATCTCGGTCAACAACCTGGCCGGCGTGCCCTCGATCGTCTACGGCGTGTTCGGCCTAGGCTTCTTCGCCTATCTCGTCGGCGGCACGATCGACAGCGTGTTCTTCCCCGAGCGCCTGCCCAGCCCGACCTTCGGCACCGGCGGCCTGCTGTGGTCGTCGCTGACCCTGGCGCTGCTGACCGTCCCGGTGGTGATCGTGGCCACCGAGGAGGCGCTGGCGGCGGTGCCCCGGTCGATGCGCGAGGGCTCGCTCGCCTGCGGCGCGTCGAAATGGCAGACCATCCAGCGCATCGTCCTGCCGCGCGCGATGCCGGGCATCCTGACCGGCATCATCCTGGCGATGGCGCGCGGGGCGGGCGAGGTGGCGCCGCTGATGCTGGTCGGCGTGGTCAAACTGGCGCCCGAACTGCCGATCGACGGATACTTCCCGTTCGTCCACCTCGAGCGCAGCTTCATGCATCTGGGCTTCCACATCTACGACGTGGGCTTCCAGTCGCGCAATTCGGAGGCCGGCAAGCCGATGGTGTTCGTCACCACGCTGCTGCTGATCGGGCTGGTGTTCGTCATGAACATCGGCGCGATCATGATCCGCAACCGGCTGAAGCGCCGCTTCGCCGGCAGCCAGTTCTAGAAGGGCAGGGAAACCGACCATGGTCGCCGCGCTGAAACTCCAGGCCGAGTATCCGGATACCGTCTACCACGTGAAGCAGGGCGGCACCGGCTCGGCGCTGTCGATCAGGGACTTCTCGCTGTTCTACGGCGCCAAGCAGGCGCTGTTCGACGTGACGATGTCGGTCGAGAACGGCCTGGTGACGGCGCTGATCGGCCCGTCGGGATGCGGCAAGTCCACCTTGCTGCGCTCGCTCAACCGGATGAACGACCTGATCGACGGGCTGAGCACCAGCGGCGAGATCACCTTCGGCGGCACCGATATCTACGCGCCGCAGACCGACGTGATCGCGCTGCGCAAGCGCATGGGCATGGTGTTCCAGAAGCCGAACCCCTTCCCGATGTCGATCTACGAGAACGTCATCTACCCGCTGCGCGTCGACGGCGTCACCGACAAGCGGATCCTGAACGAGACCGTCGAGCGCGCGCTGCAGGGCGCCGCCCTGTGGAACGAGGTCAAGGACCGGCTGCACGAAAGCGCGCTCGGCATGTCGGGCGGGCAGCAGCAGCGCCTGTGCATCGCCCGTGCCATCGCCAGCGAGCCCGAGGTGCTGCTGATGGACGAGCCCTGCTCGGCGCTGGACCCGATCGCCACCTCGAAAATCGAGGAGCTGATCGAGGAACTTAGCGGCCACTACACGATCGTCATCGTCACGCATAACATGCAGCAGGCCGCCCGGGTATCCGACAACACCGCGTTCATGTATCTGGGCCGGCTGATCGAGTATGGCGACACCGAGACGGTCTTCACCCAGCCCAAGCTGGAGAAGACGCACGAATACGTCACCGGCCGCTTCGGCTGATTGCAGGAGACGAGGAATGCCCACGACCGCGCAGCATATCGTCAAGTCCTACGACGAGGAGCTGAAGCGCCTGACCAACGCGATCATCGAAATGGGCGGGGCGGCGGAATCGCAGCTCGACCAGGCGATCCAGGCCGTCGCCCGCCGCGACAGCGAGCTGGCCGGACGGGTGGTGCGCAACGACGGCGCCATCGACCAGCTCGAGGAGGTGGTGCAGACCCAGACGATGCGCCTGCTGGCGCTCCGCCAGCCCGTGGCGCGGGACCTGCGCGACATCCTGGCGGCGATCAAGATCGCCAGCGACATCGAG
>JAEULC010000165.1 GCA_016792605.1 Rhodospirillales bacterium | reverse complement strand
TCCTCGCGCGAACTGCTGGTCGCCGGCAACGCGATCCTCATCACCGCCGACGCGCAGCTCCAGAACGACGAGCTGCGCCTGACCGTGCAGTCCGTGCGGGCGCTCGACCAGGCGGCGGCGACCGCGGCGGCGGGGCTGACGATCTACCTCAAGGACCCGGTGCCGCTGAAGGGCCTGGACGGCATCCTGAAGCGCGACGCCAAGGGACGCGGCACGATCAGCCTGCTGCTGGAACTGCCCGACCGCGAGGTTGAGATGAAGCTGCAGGGCGGCTATGCCATTACGCCCCAGGTCCGCGCGGCCCTGAAGGCGCTTCCTGGTATAGTCGACGTCCGCGAGACGTGAGTCCTGCGCTCCTCACCCCTTAAGTGACTGGCATCTCTCGATTGGCAACCGACCAGGTCAAGCGCCGCCTGCTGACGATCCTCGCCGCCGACGTGGCGGGGTTCAGCCGGCTGGTGTCCGAGGACGAGGAGGGCACGCTGCGGCGGCTCAATGCCTGCCTGGTCGAGTTCCAGGCGCGCATCCGCGCCCATGACGGAAGGCTGGTGAAGACGGCGGGCGACGGGCTCTTGGCGTCGTTCGAAAGCCCGGTCGAGGCGCTGCGCTGCGCTATCGAGCTGCAGCGCGTCTTCGCCGGCGACACCGGCCGGCCGCGCGGGCTGAAGTTCCGCATGGGGCTCAACCTTGGCGACGTGCTGGTGCAGGAGGGCGACCTGCTGGGCGACGCGGTCAACGTGGCCGCAAGGCTCGAGGGGCAGGCGCTGCCCGGCGGCATCTGCCTCAGCGCGGCGGTCTACGACCACGTGGCGGGCAAGGTCGACGCGCTGTTCGACGACCTCGGCGAGCAGGTGCTGCGCAACATCCCGCGCCCGGTCCGCACCTACTGCATCGCCGGCCTCGGCCAGAAGGAGGAGCCGCCGGAACCGCCGCGCAAGCCGCCCGAGATCGTCCGGCCGCAGCCGGTGAAGCCAGCCGTCGCGCGGCCGCCTGCGGTCGACGCGATCGAGGACGAGCCGCGCCTGACTGCGGGGCGCGGCGCCGCCGACCTGCGCGCGCTCGCGCCCGACGAAATCAGGCCGCCGCGCCGGCGCGGCGTGTCGGTGCTGACGATCTCGCTGGTCCTGGCCGCGCTGGTCGCGGCGGTCGCCGGCGGGGTGGTGCTGATGCGGACGATGAGCGTCGACGAGATCGAGGCCAAGCTCGGCACCGCGCCGCCGAAGCCAGCCGCGCCGGCGCCGGCCCCGCCCGCAACGCCGCAGCCCGTCGCCGTTGCTCCTCCGCAGCCCGCGCCGCAACAGCCCGCCGTGCCGCCGATCCCGCCGGCCAAGCTGTTCGCGGCAGAGGCCGTGCCCTTCGTGCCCGACGCGGTGCGCCAGCGCCTGCAGCGCGAGTATGTCGGCGGCGCGGCGCCCAAGGCGCTGGCGATTTCGCGCGGCAACGGCACGGCCTGGTTCGTGACCGCCCAGGTCTCCGAGGACGAGGCCCGGCGCCAGGCCCTGGCGACCTGCATCCGCAGCGCGCCCGAGCCCTGCGAGGTGTACGCCGTGGGCGACCGGATCGTCTCCGACAAGGGGCCGCCGCCGATGCCGGCCAAGCCCTATGTGCCGCCGGCCGGGCAGCGCTACGCGCTGCCCTTCGCGCCCGAGCGGGTGCCGCTGGCCGGGCCGGGGATGCGCGACCGGCTTCGGGCCGAGTACGACAACGCCGCCGCCTTCAAGGCCGTGGCGGTCGCCCGGACCGGGACCGTCGGCTTCTCGACCAGCCGGGCGACCGAGGACGAGGCGGTGCGAACCGCGCTGGAGACCTGCGGCGACCTGGCGGGCAGTCCCTGCGCCGTGGTGGCGGTCGGCGACAGCATCGTGGCGCCCTTCCCGGAGACGACCACGGTGACGGGGCTGTTCGACCCCGGCGCCCTGCCGCTGCCCCAGTCCGACCGCGACCGGGTGGGCCAGGCCTACGCCCAGGGCGGGGGCTGGAAGGCCCTGGCGCTGGACCGGGCCGGGAAGGTGGGGATGGCCCTGAACCGCGCCAGCGAGGCCCAGGCGACCCAGGACGCCCTGGCGGAATGCCGGGCCCAGGGCGGGCAGGACTGCCTGGTCCAGGCGATCAGTGTCTTTGCGGTGATCGGACGCTAGGCCGGGGCCGATTCCGGTGGCGGGCCGTGCCAAACAGTCCCTTAGCCTGTATCACCCCGCTCACTTCACACGCGGGCTTGGCGGCTCCAGGGTGTTCCTGGGGTTCGCTCCGGTGCTGAATCAAGGGCTTAGCCCTTGTTTTGGCGGCGCCCGCGGAGGATCAACCGGAAAAGGAGTTAACGGCATGACCATGCCGACGTTTACCCTGCGCCAGCTTCTGGAAGCCGGCGTCCATTTCGGCCACCACACCCGCCGCTGGAACCCGCGCATGGCGCCGTACCTGTTCGGCGTGCGCAACGGCGTGCACATCATCGACCTCGAGCAGACCTCGCCGCTGCTGCAGCGCGCGCTGATGGCCGCGCGCGAAGTCGTCGCCGGCGGCGGTCGCGTGCTGTTCGTCGGCACCAAGCGCCAGGCCTCGGAGAAAATCGCCGAGGCGGCCAAGCGCTGCGGCCAGTACTACGTCAACCACCGCTGGCTCGGCGGCATGCTGACCAACTGGAAGACCATCTCCCAGTCGATCAAGCGCCTGCGCGAGCTGGACGAGCGCCTGGGCGGCCAGACCGAGGGCCTGACCAAGAAGGAACAGCTCAACCTGACGCGCGAGCGCGACAAGCTGGAGCGCGCGCTGGGCGGCATCAAGGAGATGGGCGGCCTGCCCGACATCCTGTTCATCATCGACACGATCAAGGAAGACATCGCGATCACCGAGGCGCGCAAGCTCGGCATCCCGATCATTGCCGTGATCGACTCGAACTCGGATCCGTCGGGCATCACCTTCCCGATCCCGGGCAACGACGACGCGATGCGCGCGATCGAGATGTACTGCGACCTTCTGGCGGACGCGGTGCTGGACGGCCTGCAGGCCGAGATCATGCACACCGGCGGCGATGCCGGCGAGGCCGAGGACGCGCCGGTCGAGAAGGTCGAGGCGGCTGGCGAAGCCGGCCCGGCGACGATGGCGGAAGCTGTCGCCGAGGGCGACAGCGCTCGCGCCTAGGCGCCTGTTGAGCTAGGGCGGAGTACCGGGAACCATCCCGGGCTCCGTCTCATTTCGATTGATCGCCCGTCCATCCTAAGGACGGCGTCCAACCCCGGGGGTTGCCGACATGGCTGAGATTACCGCAGCGCTGGTGAAGGAACTGCGCGAGAAGACCGGCGCAGGCATGATGGACTGCAAGAAGGCGCTGACCGAGACCGCCGGCGACATGGAAGGCGCCGTCGATTGGCTGCGCAAGAAGGGCCTGTCGGCCGCCGCCAAGAAGTCGGGCCGGGTCGCGGCCGAGGGCCTCGTCGGCGTCGTCGCCGAGGGCAAGTCGGGCGCGGTGGTCGAGGTCAATGCCGAGACCGACTTCGTCGCCCGCAACGAGCAGTTCCAGGGCTACGTGAAGTCCGTGGCGTCGCACGTCCTGGCCAAGGGCGACGACATCGAGGCGCTGAAGACCGCCAAGGGCGGCGAGCTGACCAACCTGATCGCCACGATCGGCGAGAACATGGCCCTGCGCCGGTCCCGGAAGCTGACCGTGGGCGAGGGCGTGGTCGCGGGCTACGTCCACAACCAGACCGCGCCGGGCCTGGGCAAGATCGGCGTGCTGGTCGCGCTCGAATCGACCGGCCCCGCCGACAAGCTGGCCCAGCTCGGCAAGCAGCTCGCCATGCACATCGCCGCCGCCAAGCCGGAGGCCCTGACCACGGCCGACGTCGACCCGGCTGCGCTGGACCGCGAGCGCAACGTGCTGAGCGAGCAGGCCCGCGCCTCGGGCAAGCCCGAGCAGATCATCGCCAAGATGGTCGAGGGGCGGCTTCGCAAGTATTATGAAGAGGTCGTGCTGCTGGAGCAGACCTCGATGCTCGACAACGAGACCAAGATCGCCAAGGTGGTCGAGAACGCCGGCAAGGCCATGGGCGCGCCGGTGAAGCTCGCCGGCTTCGCGCGCTTCGCGCTCGGCGAGGGGATCGAGAAGACCACCAGCGACTTCGCCGCCGAGGTCGCCGCCGCGGTGAAAACGGCTTAAGCGCCGGCGCGGGACGAGGGGCGGAGGAGCGAAAGCGATGGCCGACCCGCGATACAAGCGCGTCCTGCTGAAGATCTCCGGCGAGGCCCTGATGGGCGCGCAGGACTATGGCATGGAGCCGGCCATGGTCTCCCGCATCGCCGGCGAGGTGAAGAGCGTCCACGCGCTGGGCGGCCAAGTCTGCCTGGTGATCGGCGGCGGCAACATCTTCCGCGGCGTCTCCGGCACGGCCAAGGGCATGGAGCGCGCGACCGCCGACTACATGGGCATGCTGGCGACGGTGATCAACTCGCTGGGCATGCAGTCCGCGCTCGAGCGCCTCGACGTGCCGACCCGCGTGCTGTCGGCGCTGCCGATCTCGGCGGTGTGCGAGCCCTATATCCGGCGCCGCGCCATCCGCCACATGGAGAAGGGGCGGGTGGTGATCTTCGCCGCCGGCACCGGCAACCCGTTCTTCACCACGGATACCGCCGCGGCCCTGCGCGCCTCGGAGATGGGCTGCGACGCGCTTCTGAAGGCGACCAAGGTCGACGGCGTCTACACCGACGACCCGGTGAAGGTCCCGTCCGCCAGGCGCTACGACCGCCTCAGCTACATGCAGGTGCTGTCGCAGGACCTGAAGGTGATGGATGCGTCGGCGATCTCGCTGGCGCGCGAGAACAAGATTCCGATTCTGGTATTCTCGATCTTCGAGCCGGGCGCGTTCGCCGAGGTCGTCGCGGGCCGCGGCCGGTATACGATCATCAGCGAGGCGGAGGCGGCTTAAGGGCGCTTCCGACGGGAGCGACGGCCGCCCGGTTTGGGGGAGGAGCAGGAACCGTGAACAAAGCTGACATGGCCGAGATCGGCAAGCGGATGGATGGGGCACTGGAAGCGCTGCGCAAGGAACTGACCGGCCTCAGGACTGGGCGCGCTTCGGCCAACCTGCTCGACCCAGTCATGGTCGAGGCCTATGGCTCGTCCATGCCGCTGAACCAGGTCGGCACCGTGTCGGCGCCCGAGGCCCGGCTCATCACCGTGACGGTGTGGGACAAGGGCATGGTCAAGGCGGTCGATCGCGGCATCCGCGAGGCGGGATTGGGGCTCAATCCCCAGACCGAGGGCAACCTGATCCGCATTCCGCTCCCGGAAATGACCGAGGATCGTCGCAAAGAACTCGTAAAGGTCGCGCATAAATACGCCGAGCAGACCAAGGTCGCCGTGCGCAACGTGCGCCGCGACGGCATGGAGAAGCTGAAGAAGGCGGAGAAGGACGGCGACATCTCGCAGGACGAGCATCGCCGCATGTCCGACGAGATCCAGCAGATGACGGACAAGCACATCGCCAAGGTCGACGAGACGCTCCAGGCGAAGGAAAAGGAAATCCGGCAGGTCTGATGCGGATGTCACCGACCAATACGCCCGGTCCGGCCAGCGTGCCGGCCCATGTCGCCGTCATCATGGACGGCAACGGCCGCTGGGCCCAGGCGCGCGGCCTGCCGCGCACGGCCGGGCACAAGCAGGGCGCCGAGGCGGTCCGCCGCACCCTGATCGGCGCCGGCGACCTGGGCATCAAGTACCTCACGCTGTTCGGCTTCTCGGCCGAGAACTGGCGCCGGCCGGAATCCGAGATCAGCGCCCTGATGGGCCTTTTGCGGATCTACCTGCGCAGCGAGATCGCCGAGCTGCATTCCCGCGGCGCGCGGGTGCGGGTGATCGGCGACATGAGCCGCTTCGCGCCCGACATCACCGCGATGATCGCCCAGGCCGAGGACCTGACCCGGCACAACACGGCGATCAACCTGACGATCGCGCTCAACTACGGCGGCCGGCAGGAGATCACCGCCGCGGCCCGTACCCTGGCGCAGGAAGCCGCCGCCGGCCGGCTCGACCCCAAGGCGATCAACGAGGCGCTGTTCGAGACCTGCCTCACCACCGCGGGCATGCCGGACCCCGACCTGCTGATCCGCACCTCGGGCGAGCAGCGGGTCAGCAACTTCCTGCTCTGGCAGTGCGCCTATGCCGAGATGATCTTCACCGACACGCTGTGGCCCGACTTCGACCGCCATCACCTGGAGGAGGCGATCGTTGAGTTCAATCGTCGCCAGCGCCGCTTCGGCGCCGTCGCGGGCGCGCGCTAGGCCGATGACCGCAGCGGTGCCCGGCTCGGGCGCGCCGCGCAAGCGTTCGGAACTGGCGCTCCGCGTGGTATCGAGCCTGGTGCTGGCGCCGGTCGCGGTCGCCGCGGTCTACATGGGCACGCCCTGGTTCGACCTGCTGATCGCGGTGCTGGCCGTGCTGATGGCGATGGAATGGGCGCGCATGGCCTGGGGCGCGGCCTATGTGCAACCGGGCTTCACCATCGCCGTCGTGTCGCTGTTCGCCGTCGGCCTCGCCAACCAGGGCCATGGCGTGGCGATCGTCGCCGGGATCGGCGTGGCGCTGCTGGCGGCGATCGCGGTTGATCGCGCCGGGCCGGACCGCCGCCGCACCTGGATCATGGGCGGGGTCGCCTGTATCGCCGTGCCCTGCGCCGCGATGATATGGCTGCGCGGCTCGGCCGCAGGCGGCTTCGGCGTGGTGCTGTGGCTGATGCTGACGGTCTGGGGAACGGATATCGCGGCCTACGCCGTGGGCCGCACGATCGGCGGGCCGAAGCTCGCGCCCGCCATCAGCCCCGGCAAGACCTGGTCGGGCCTCGCCGGCGGCATGGCCGGGGCGGGCGCGATTTCGGCCGCCGTGATCGCGTGGTTCGGCTTCGGCGCCGACGCCGTGCTGCTGGGCGTCCTGCTCGGCGCCGTGACGGCGTTGGTGGCGCAGGCCGGCGACCTGTTCGAGTCCGGCGTGAAGCGCCGCTTCGGGGCCAAGGATTCCGGGACGCTGATCCCCGGCCATGGCGGCGTGCTCGATCGGCTCGATGGCTTGCTGGCGGCGGCGCCGGTGACGGCGGCGGTTCTGTGGTTCTGGGGAGGGGAGTTTCCGACATGGCGATGAACGTGGCAGTGAAGCCCGGCAGCGCGCCGAAGCGGGTGACAATCCTGGGGTCGACCGGGTCGATCGGCACCAGCACGATCGACCTGATCCTGCGCAATCCCGAGGCCTTCGAGGTCGAGGCGCTGACCGGCAACAAGAACGTCAAGCTCCTGGCCGAACAGGCCTTGAAGCTGAAGCCGCAGCTCGTGGTCGCCGCCGACCAGGCGCAGTACGCCGAGCTGAAGCAGGCGCTGGCCGGAACCAACATCGCGGTCGCGGCCGGGCCCGAGGCGGTGGTCGAGGCGGCGATGCGCCCGTCCGACCTGGTCATGTCGGCGATCGTCGGCGCGGCCGGCCTGGCGGCGACGCTGGCGGCGGTGCGGCGCGGCACCAGCGTGGCGCTGGCCAACAAGGAGTCGCTGGTCTGCGCCGGCGACCTGATGACCGAGGCGGTGAAGCGCCACAACGCGACGCTGCTGCCGGTCGACAGCGAGCACAACGCGATCTTCCAGTGCTTCGAGGCCGACCGGCGCAAGTCGATCGAGAAGCTGATCCTGACCGCGTCGGGCGGCCCGTTCCGCACCCGCAAGCGCGAGGAGCTGAGGGACGTGACCCCGGCCCAGGCCGTGGCGCACCCGAACTGGAGCATGGGCGCCAAGATCTCGATCGACTCGGCGACGATGATGAACAAGGGGCTCGAGGTGATCGAGGCCTCGCACCTCTTCGCCATGACCGAGGACCGGATCGACGTCATCGTCCACCCGCAGTCGATCATCCACTCGATGGTCGCCTACGAGGACGGATCGGTGCTGGCCCAGCTCGGCTCGCCCGACATGCGCACCCCGATCGCCTACACGCTGGCCTGGCCGCACCGGATGCCGGCGCCCTCGGCGCGCCTCGATTTGGCCAAGATCGCAACGCTTAGTTTCGAGCCGCCGGACGAGGTTCGCTTCCCGGCGCTGCGCCTGGCGCGCCAGGCATTGAAGGACGGGGGGACGGCCCCCACTGTTTTGAATGCTTCTAATGAGGTGGCGGTGTACAGTTTCCTCGCCGGGAAGGTCGGCTACCTCGACATGACCGGCGTGGTCGAGGAGACGCTGACGGCGATGCCGCCGGTGCCGATGACCAGCCTGGAGCAACTCGCGGCCGTCGATGGCGAAGCGCGGTCGATCGCCGAGCGGCGGGTCCAGGTGCTGGGGCGTGGTCGCTAGGGCGCGAATCGCGAATCATTAACGTAACGCAACGGAATCAGGACGATGTTCGAGAAACTGCTAGCGAAACTGCAGGCCGCGCCGGACTACATCCTGCCGTTCCTGGTCATTCTCACGATCCTGGTCTTCGTTCACGAGATGGGCCACTACCTGCTGGCGCGCTACAACGGTGTGCGGGTGGAGGTGTTCTCGATCGGCTTCGGGCCGGAGCTGTTCGGCTGGAACGACGGCCATGGAACCCGTTGGAAATTCAGCCTTATTCCGCTCGGCGGCTATGTGAAGATGTATGGCGAGGGCGACGAGCCTGAGGTCGCCGAGGAGACGGTCAAGCGCTTCAAGGCGCGTGGCCTGCCCGTGCCGGGGCCGGAGGAGTCGTTCCACAACAAGACTGTCGGCCAGCGCGCCGCCATCGTCGCCGCGGGGCCGGCCGCCAACTACATCTTCGCCGTCCTGGTCTTCGCCGCCCTGTTCGCGACCATCGGCCAGCGCGTGACCCTGCCGGCGATCGGCGAGGTGATCCCCGGCAGCGTCGCCGAGAAGGCCGGCTTCAAGGCCGGCGACACCATTCTCAGCATCGACGGCGAGTCCATCGGCCGGTTCGAGCAGATCATCAATTTTGTTCAGCTAAGGCCTGGCGTTGCGATGGATTTCATCGTCGACCGCGCCGGCAACAAGATCCCGATCAACGTCACCCCGGCGCTGGAGGAGACCAAGGATCCGTTCGGCAACGTGCACCGCGTCGGCCGCATCGGCCTGAAGCCGGACAGCATGGGGCGCATGGTGCAGCACGGGCCGGTGTCGGCGCTCGCCCATGCCGGGCGGGAAGTGCTGGGCATGACCTGGGGCTCGCTGACCGCGATCGGCCAGATGATCGTCGGCACGCGCAATTCGGACGAACTCGGCGGTCCGGTAATGATCGCCAAGTATTCCGGCGACATCTGGAAATTGGACACCGCGGCCGTGCTCTGGTTCATGGCCTCCTTGTCCATCAGCCTGGGCCTCATTAACCTTTTTCCGGTGCCGATGCTTGATGGCGGGCACCTGATGTTCTATGCGTTTGAGGCAGTTAGGGGCCGGCCACTTGGGGCGCGGCTCCAGGAATATGGTTTCCGGATCGGACTTGCTCTGGTATTAGGGTTGCTGGTTTTCGCCACCTGGAACGATTTGCGCAAGGTTTTCCAGGGCGTTATCACTTAGACCATCCGGAGCGGAGGTCGCGCGGTCGATGGGTTGGTTTCGCCAGTTTAGGCGGATGCCCGGGCTCTTGGGCCGGGTAGTCGGGGCAGGTATGGCCCTGGTCGTGCTGCTTTGGCCGGCGCTGGGCCAGGCCCAGGGCACGATCGAAGCGATCAAGATCGAAGGCAGCCAGCGCATCGAGCCGGAGACGGTCCGGTCCTACCTGTCGGTGAAGCCGGGCGATCCCTACGACGCGGAGAAGGTTAACGCGTCGCTGAAGAGCCTGTTCGCCACCGGCCTGTTCGCCGACGTGACGCTCCGGCGCGAGGGCCAGACCCTGGTCGTGCGCGTGGTCGAGAACCCGATCGTCAACCGCGTGGCCTTCGAGGGCAACCGCAAGATCGAATCGAAGAATCTCGAGGGCGAGGCGAGCCTGCGCGTGCGCTCTGTCTATACCCGCACCAAGGTGCAGAACGACACCAAGCGCATCCTCGATGTCTACCGCCGGTCCGGCCGCTTCGCCGCGACGGTCGAGCCCAAGATCATCCAGCTCGACCAGAACCGCGTCGACGTCGTCTACGAGATCAACGAAGGCCCGGTCACGGGCGTGAAGGCGATCACCTTCATCGGCAACAAGGCCTACAGCGACAGCAAGCTGCGCTCCGTGGTCCAGACCAAGGAGACGGCCTGGTACCGGCTGTTCTCGTCCGACGACAACTACGACCCGGACCGGCTGACCTTCGACCGCGAGCTCCTGCGCCGCTTCTACCTGCGCGAGGGCTATGCCGACTTCCGCGTCGTCTCGGCGGTGGCGGAGCTGACGCCGGACCGCAACGACTTCTTCATCACCTTCACCGTCGACGAGGGCGAGCGCTACAAGTTCGGCGTCGTCGACCTGTCGACCCAGTTCAAGAACCTCGACTTGGTGGCGTTGCGGCCCTCGCTGATCCCGCAGGAAGGCGACTGGTACAACGCCGACCTGATCGAGAAGACGATCACCAAGCTGACCGACGCGGTCGGCAACCTGGGTTTCGCCTTCGTAGACATCCAGCCGACGATCGACCGCGACCGCGAGAAGAAGACGATCAACCTGACCTTCGACATCCAGGAAGGCCCGCGCGTCTTCGTGGAGCGCATCGACATCGTCGGCAACTACCGGACGCTCGACCGCGTCGTGCGGCGCGAGTTCCGCCT
>JAEULC010000162.1 GCA_016792605.1 Rhodospirillales bacterium | reverse complement strand
GGGTTCCACGCCGAGCATCACCTCTACCCCTCGATCCCCTTCCACCGCCTGGCCGAGACCCACGCGCTGCTGCGCGACCGGCTGCTTGTGGTGCAGCAGGGCTACGCGCCCTGGCATCGCAGCTATCTCAAGGGATTTCTCAGGAACGCATGACCACGGATACCGGCCGGTTCGACCTCGGCGACTTCAAGCTCCTTTCCGGCAAGACCCTGCCCGGCGCCGTTCTGAGCTGGAAGACGCACGGCACGCTGTCGCCCACGCGCGACAATGTCGTGCTCTATCCGACGAGCTACGGCGCCCAGCACCTGGACGTCGAATGGGCGGTCGCGCCGGACAAGATCCTGGATCCGACGCGCTGGTTCATCGTGCAGCCCGACATGTTCGGCAATGGCCTGTCGTCGAGCCCGTCCAACAACCCCAGCTTCCCCGAATTCGTGACCGCCTGGGACAACGTCCAGGCGCAGCGCCGGCTCCTCAAGGAGCGCTTCGGCATCGACCGGCTGCACGCGATCTATGGCTGGTCGATGGGGGCGCAGCAGGCCTATCACTGGGCCGCGATGTTTCCCGGCGAGGTCGAGCGCATCGTCGCGGTCTGCGGATCCGCGCGCACCGCCGTGCACAACCAGGTCTTCCTGCTGAGCCTGATGGCGGTGCTGGAGGCCGCGCCGGAGTACCTGGGCAACGGGCGCTTCGCGGCGCAGCCGATGAAGGCGATGCGCGCCTTCGGGCGCATCTACGCGAGCTGGGCCTTGAGCCAGGACTTCTACCGCGCCGGGCTGCACCTCTCGGCGCTGAAGGCGCCCGACCTCGAGACGTTCCTGGTGACCGACTGGGAGCAGCGCTTCGCCCGCCGCCCGGCAGCGGACCACCTGGCGCAGCTCAAGTGCTGGCATGCGGGCGACATCGCCGCCAATCCGCTCTATGGCGGCGATCTCGCCAAGGCGCTGCGCTCGATCGAGGCCCGGGTGCTGCTGATGCCCGGCGCGACCGACCTCTATTTCCGCGTCGCCGACAACGAGGCCGAGCTGCCGCATCTGCGCCAGACGGAACTGACGCCGATCCCCAGCATCTGGGGCCATCGCGCCGGCAACCCGATGCAGAATCCCGAGGACATCGCGTTCATCCGCAAGCAGGTCGAGCGCTGGCTGGCATAGGCCGGCCGGACAGGTTGCCTGCCGGGCGCCGCGCGCCTAGGCTGGAACGCAAGAACCAAAGCAACCAACGTCCACGAGGAAACACCCATGAGCAAGCCACGGGTCCGCTGGCGCGGATCGTTCGCCGTGATCGTCACGCCGTTCAAGAAGAACGGCGCGCTGGACGAGGCGGGCTATCGCAAGGTCGTCGAGTTCGTCATCAAGGCCGGCTGCCACGGCGTCATCGCCGCCGGATCGACCGGCGAGTTCTTCCTGATGTCCGACGACGAGCGCGGGCGCGTCTTCGACATCGCCGTCGACCAGGCCCGGGGACGCGTGCCGGTGCTGGGCTGCCCGGCGGCGATCCGCACCGAGGACGTGGTCGCCCTGACCAGGCGGGCCGCCAAGGCCGGCTGCAAGGGCGTGATGGTGCTGCCGCCGCTCTACATCAAGCTCACCGAGCGCGAGGTGACCGAGTTCTATCGCCGCGTTTCCGGCGAGGGCGGGCTTCCGATCATGCTCTACAACAGCCCGCGCTACGTGAACAACCCGCTCTACGCGCCACTGGTCAGCAAGCTGATGGAGATCGAGAACGTCGTCGCGATCAAGGATTCGACCTGGGACATCTATACCTGCGGCGAATTGCTGCGCCGATGCCCCGGGCTGACGGTGTTTGTCGGGCTCGAGGACCTGGTGCTGCCGGCGGTCGCGATCGGCGCGCACGGCGTGGTGTCGATGCTGCCGCAGGTCCTGGGCAAGACGGCGGTCAGGCTCTACGAGTCCGCCGCCCAGGGCGACCTCGCGGAGGCGCGGAGGCTGCACTTCAAGATGCTGCGCGCCTACGACATCCTGAAGGTCGGCAGCGCCTATATCGGCATCAAGACGGCGATGAACCAGCTCGGCCTCAACGGCGGCCACACCCGCCCGCCGATGCTGGACTTCACGCCGGAGCAGAAGGGCGAGGTGCGCAAGATCCTGAAGGAGCTGGGGCTGGTCTAGGCCGCCTACTTCAGCGCGCCCACTTCCTTGTAGTAGCGCTCGGCGCCGGGATGCAGCGGGACGGCGAGGCCCTGGAGCGCCGTGTCGCGGCGGATCAGCCTGGCCTTGGGGTGGCCCTTGTCGAGGAGCTGGCGCGTGGTGTCGTTCCACAAGGCCTGGGTGATGCCGTAGACCAGCGGCTCGGGCACGTTGGCCGAGACCAGCCACTGCGCGCCGACGGCCAAGGTATCGGTGCGGGTCACGCCCTTGTAGACGCCGACCGGCACCGTGTCGGCGGTGAAGAAGCCGTATTTCGCGTGCAGCGCCTCGGCCGGCGCGCCCACGATCGGCACCAGGTCGATCGCCACCGTCGCGGCCAGCTCGGTGATGGCGGGCGCGGGGTAGCCGGCGAAGAAGAAGAACGCATCGAGCGTCCCGTCCTTCATGCGCTGCACCGACTTCTCGGCCGAGATGTACTCGGGCACGAGGTCGGCCTCCTTGAGCCCAAAGGCCTCGAGGATGAGCTGGGCAGCGACCAGCGTGCCCGAGCCCTGCTCGTCCAGCGACACGCGCTTGCCCTTGAGGTCGCGCACCGTCTCCACGCCCGCGCCCTTGCGCACGACAAGGTGGACATGCTCGGGGTAGAGGTTGGCGATGGCGCGGAGCTGGTCGAGCTTCTGTTTGCCGGTGAAGATGCCTGACCCGGTGAAGGCCCAGAACGCCACGTCAGCCTGGGCGAAGCCCGAATCCAGCGTGCCCGCCGCAATCGCCTGCACGTTGGCGACCGAGCCGTGCGAGGACTGGGCCACCGCCACCACGCCGGGCACGCCGCAGCTTCCGCCCTTGTCGCAGGGCCGCGAGCCCGGTGGGTTGGAGATCGCAAGCGCCAGGATGCCGCCGACCGGGTAGTAGACCCCGCCCAGGCCGCCCGTGCCGATGCGGAAGAAGCGCATCTCGGGCGTGACCGGCGCCTGCTGGGCGAAGGCGTGCCCGGCCCAGCCGGCCGCCCCGGCGGCCGACGCGGCCCCGGCCAGATGCAGCAATTGTCGTCGAGATACCTGCGCCACGGCGAATCCCTGCCATCCGGCGGCGCCCAACAATGCCCGCCGGCATGGTCCCCTTGCGTCCCACCATAAACACCTTCGCGCGCGATCCAATCTCAAATCGACGCGATTTGTCTCATTTTCCGCGCCCGGCATGTCGATATCGTGACGCGCGTTGGGCGATTGTGGCGGAGCCGGATTGATCCTATGCAGTAGGCGCCCAGGACCGGAGGGGAAAGCGTTAATGACTGCCGATGCCCGTAGCGCCGACAAGGCCCATGCCCAAGCCATCGCCCGCGCCGCCGCGCGCCTGCTGATCGAGGTGAAGGCGGTGAATCTGCGCCCGCACGAGCCGTTCATCTTCACTTCGGGACGGGCCAGCCCGGTCTATGTCGACTGCCGCCGCTTGGTGTCCTTCCCGCGTGCCCGCAAGCGGCTGATGCGCATGGGGGCCGAGACGATCTGGCGCGACGTCGGCGCGGAGTCGTTCGACTACGTGGCCGGCGGCGAGACCGCCGGCATCCCGTTTGCCGCCTGGCTGTCGGACGAGCTGGAGCTGCCGATGCTCTACGTGCGCAAGAAGCCCAAGGGCTTCGGCCGCAACGCCCAGATCGAGGGCGACTTCCCGCCGGGCGCCCGGGTGCTGCTGGTCGAGGACCTGGCGACGGACGGCGGCTCGAAGATGCTGTTCGTCGACGCGCTCCGGAAGGCCGAGGCCAAGGTCGCGCATACCTGGGTGATCTTCCACTACGGCATCTTCCCCGAGGGCATCGCCAAGCTGCGGGCCGAGGGCGTGACGCTGCACGCGCTCACCACCTGGGCCGACGTGGTTTCCGCCGCCGAGGTCGACGGGCTGCTCGACGCCAAGGCCATCGCCGAGATCCGCGCCTACCTGAAGGACCCCGACGGCTGGTCGCTCGCCCATGGCGGCAAGGTGCCGGAGAAGTCCGCGGAGGGGTGAGGCCGTCGCCTTCCTGCCAGGACAGGCCTACAAGAACAGGAAAGATCCGGCAAAACCACGATCTTGATGGGGGAGGGGCACGATGGCAGGCTTCCGCCCATGATGCGCTTTGCCATCCTTGCCCTGGTGGGCTTCCTTGTCGTCCTCGCCGGCCCCGCCCCGGCCCGTCCCGCTTGGGCGCAGTCCGCGGCCACCGGCGAGCCGCGCCTGGCGCTGGTGATCGGCAATTCCAAGTACGCGCAGTCGCCGCTGAAGAACGCGGCCAACGACGCGCGGATGATGAGCCGCACGCTGCGCCGCCTGGGCTTCGAGGTGATCGAGCGCGTCGACAGCGGCAAGAAATCGATGGAGGACGCGATCCTGGAGTTCGGCGAGAAGCTGAAGGCGGGTGGCGTCGGCATGTTCTACTACGCCGGCCACGGCGTGCAGGTGCGCGGCCAGAACTACCTGATCCCGACCGACGCGTCCCTGCCGTCCGAGGCGTCGGTCCGGGTCCAGGCGGTCAATGTCGACTTGGTGCTGGAGCAGATGTCCGAGGCGCGCAACCGCGCCAACGTGGTGATCCTGGACGCCTGCCGCAACAACCCCTTCCTGCCGGCCAGGCGCGGCGCCGGCAAGGGCCTGGCCGCGGTCGACGCGGCGCGCGGCACGCTGATCGCCTACTCCACCGCGCCGGGCACGGTGGCCGCGGACGGCGACGGCGCCAACAGCCCCTACACGGCGAACCTGGTGCGCGCGATCGAGCAGCCCGGCCTGCCGGTCGAGGACATCTTCAAGCGCGTGCGCGCCGCGGTGCTGGAGCAGACCCAGGGGTCGCAGACGCCCTGGGAATCCTCGTCGCTCACCGGCGACCTGGTGATCAACCTCAACGTCACGATCAACCCGCCGGCGCCCGCGCCCGCTGCCGCGCCGGTCGCCCCACCGCGCGACCCGCAGGCGGCCGAGATCGCCTTCTGGGAGACGATGGGTCGCAGCAACAACGTCGCGGACTACGAGGACTACCTGAAGCGCTTCCCGAACGGCACCTTCTCCGGCCTCGCCAAGCGCCGCATCGCCGACCTGAAGAAGCCCACGGCCCCCGCCCCGGCGCCGGTGGCAGCGGCCCCTCCGGCGCCCCATGCCCCGGCGCCCGCGCCGACGGCGCCGGCGCCGCAGCAGCCACCCTCGCCCTACACGCAGAGCGCCGCCGCGCCGGTCGCCGCCCCGGGCACCACCGTCGATCCGGCGCTGCGCCAGCGCAGCTACGAGCGGATCATCACCATCCTGCTCGGCCAGACCGTCGGGTCGGGCACCGACCAGGGCAAGCGCAACGACTACCGCGCCGCGCCGAAGCCCAAGGCGATCGCGGCCTGCGTCGACTGGTCGGGCAACCGGCCGGACGACCTGCGCGTCGGGAGCTGGGCGAGCTCGTGGATCCCGCCAGGCGCCATCGGCACCCCGCCGCGCCAGGATGCGCTGGAGAAATGCACTCGCGGCAACAACACGCCGGAGCGCTGCGTCTGCCAGGTGGTCGACGAGGACGACCAGAACGCGATCGAGGTGCCCCAGGAGTTCGCGAACCGCGCCGGCCGGCGCTAGACTGCCGCCCGCATGTCTCACGCGAGCGACATCCCCAAGGACGGGTGGATCGACCGGTGGTCGCCCGCGGGCGCCCGGCCCTACCTGCGCCTGGCGCGGCTCGACCGGCCGATCGGCACCTGGCTGCTGCTGATCCCATGCTGGTGGGGCACGGCGCTGGCCGGGCCCGACGGGGCCCAGGGCCTGTGGCTCGGCCTGCTGTTCGCGGTCGGCGCCGTCGTCATGCGCGGCGCGGGCTGCACCTTCAACGACATCGTCGACCGGGACATCGACCGGCGCGTGGCGCGGACCGCCGACCGGCCGGTGGCGAGCGGGCAGATTTCCGTGCCCGCCGCCTGGGCCTTCCTGGTCGCGCAGAGCCTGGTCGGGCTCGCCGTGCTGCTGTCGCTCAACGCCGCGACGATCCTCTGGGGCCTGGGCTCGCTCGCGCTCGTCGCGATCTACCCCTTCATGAAGCGCGTGACCTGGTGGCCGCAATTCGTGCTCGGCCTGGCCTTCAACTGGGGCGCCATCGTGGGCTACGTCGCGGTGGCCGGCGGCATGGCGGGACCGGCGGCGCTGCTCTATGCGGCCGGCATCGTCTGGACGCTCGGCTACGACACGATCTACGCCCACCAGGACAAGGGGGACGACGCGATCGTCGGCGTTAAGTCCTCGGCGCGCTACCTCGGCGACCGCACGCGGCCCTTCCTGTGGGCCGCCTATGCCGCGACGGTCGCGCTGCTCGCCGCTTCCGGCGCCGCCCAGGGGCTCGGCTGGCCCTTCTTCCTGGCGCTCGGCCTCGGCGCGGCGCAGCTCGCCTGGCAGGCCGGGACCCTGGACATCGACGACCCGCGGGACTGCCTCAGGAAGTTCCGCAGCAACCGGGATTTCGGACTCATCGTGCTGGCCGGG